>JBBRXQ010000397.1:0-3060 GCA_038238515.1 Sphingomonadales bacterium
CGCCCCAATAACGCGGACATTTTTGGCCTGATCCAAGATGTCCGAGAACAACGCGCGCATTGCTGCGGAATCGTCGACCACGAGAACGCGGGCTTCGTGCATGATAACAATGACCTTTTCAATGTGGCACCGCCACGTTGGCGGATCGATACAAGACGTGGTTAGCGCAGCGCATCCCAGCAAATCCTCCTCACCGGGATAGGTATCTCCCCATAAGTCCGTGACAAGGTTAATTTTCCTGGTCGCCCGCTAAACAAGGAAACTCAGCCTTAAGTTGAACCGCAAGGGAACCAGCGCCAATGCCGACAATCACCCTTCCGCCGCGATGCGACCGCGCTGCCGCCGAAGCGCTGCTGCCCGAAATGATCGCTGCTTTGGGCTCAGGCGCGCTGGAGATCGATGCGCGCGATTGCACCGTGATCGGACAAGTGATGCTGCAGCTTTTGGTGAGCGCGCGCCGCACCGGCGCAGGCGCGGTGATCCAACCATCGCCTGCCTTGCTGGAAACAGCGCGGACGCTGCGACTTGAAGAAGAGCTATTTGACGGGATTGCCGCATGACCTCGGAGGAAATTCAAGAGATCTTCTTCGCAGAGTGCGAGGAATCGCTGCTAGCCGCTGAGAACGGATTGGCCGCATGCCAATCGAATACGCAAGATGCCGATACCGTTAACGCGGTGTTTCGCGCGGTGCATTCGATCAAGGGCGGCGCAGGCGCGTTTGGTTATGTGGAATTGCAAGCGTTCACGCACACGTTCGAAACGCTGCTCTCTGATGTTCGCGAAGAAACCATCGCTCTCACCGCGCCGCTGCTCGAGCTACTCTTGCGCGCACTCGATACGTTAAGCGACCATGTCGGGTTCGCACGCGGCACCGGCGAAGTACCGGACGACATTGCGCTGCTTGCAGAGCTGACCGCCGCGCAGGCTGCCAATGGCGGGATAGTGAGCGCATCATCGCAGCCAGCCTCTGGCCCAACTTCCTCGCCTTTGATCACCGATGAAACCGGCACCGATGATGATTTTGATCTGGACGCGATGCTTGATGATATCGCCGGAGAAATGGGCGGAGAGCCTGACACGGTAAACGCAGAAGCGAACGCCGCGATTTGGCACCTGTCAGTGCGGCCACATGCCGGCGCGATGCGCAATGGCGGCGAGCCGCTGTTGCTGCTGCGCGAGCTTACTGAACTGGGCGCGCGGTGCACCGTATGCGATTGCAGCGAGATCCCGCAGCTCGACGCACTGGATATCGGCACTGGTTATCTTGGGTGGACTTACGCTCTGCCGCAATCAGTGAGCGAAAGCGCAGCACGCGATGTGTTTGATTTTGTCGGCGATGATTGCGGCGTTGTTGCTGGCGCAGATGCGGCGATGCCGCCGATCAAAGCCTCTACCCCCGTACCAGCACCCGCCATTCATTCACCACCCGAACCGGCCAAAGCCGCCCCAACCGCGCAAGCGCACACCATCGTGCCCAGCGATGTCAGCGCGGAAACAGCGCGCGCAAGCGGCGCACCGCCAGCAGCGCCCCTACCCGGCCAATCAATTCGCATCGAATTGAACAAGCTCGACAAACTGATCGACGCGGTTGGCGAGCTCGTCATTGCGCAGGCAATGCTGGCCCAGCGGCTTTCAAGCGAAGGCATGGCTCTGAGCGAGGAATTGGCCACGCTGGATGGCCTGACCCGCGACATTCAAGAATCGGCAATGGCGATCCGCGCGCAGCCGATCGGGTCAGTGTTTAGCCGCGTGCCGCGCATCCTGCGCGAGCTTACCGCTTCGACCGGTAAGCATGTGCGCCTCGAAGTTTCAGGCGAAAGCACCGAGCTTGACAAGACCGTGATCGAGCGGCTCGGCGAGCCGCTCACGCACCTTATTCGCAACGCTGTCGATCATGGCATTGAAAGCGCAGAGCATCGTCTGGCCAAAGGCAAGCCTGCCGAGGGCACACTAACACTCTCCGCAGAGCATCGCTCTGGCCGCATTCTGATCCGCATCGGCGACGATGGCGCCGGAATTGATCGCGAACGCGTGTTTGCCAAAGCAGTCGAGAAGGGCCTGGTCGCACTCGACGCTCAACTATCGAAGGAGGAAATCGACCTCCTGATTTTCGCGCCCGGCTTTTCCACCGCGCAGCAAGTTACCAACGTTTCAGGCCGCGGCGTTGGCATGGATGTGGTGCGTCAGAATGTGAAGGAATTGGGCGGGCGCATCACCATCGAAAGTGAGCTTGGCGTGGGCACGTGCTTCACGCTAACTCTGCCACTCACTTTAGCGATCTCTGATGGCATGGTTGTCAACGTAGGCGACCAGACACTTGTGGTGCCTCTGGCCAACGTGGTCGAGAGCCTGCGGCCAACCGAAGCCGAAGTGCAGGGCCTTGGCGCCTACCGCGCGATGATCAATGTGCGCGGCCGCTTCATCCCTGTGCTGCCGCTCTATCTTGCAGTGGGCGCGGCGGGCGCGGTGACTAAGCCGCATGAGGGCGTATTGATCGTGGTTGAAACCGAAGGCGCCGGCCGTGCTGCGCTTTTGGTCGATGCGATCTGCGATCAGCGTCAGGTGGTGATCAAGAGCCTGGATACCCATTACCGCTCAGTTGAAGGGGTTGCCGGCGCAACTATCCTTGGCGACGGGCGCGTTGCTCTGATTGTCGATGTCGATAGCTTGGTTGTCCAGAGCATGGCGGGCCAGCTGATGGCAGAAGCCGCATGAACGCTGTCACGTCGTTCGCTGAATCGTTGCCGGGGATCAGCCCCGGAATCTATTGCGCCGCCGATTTCAAGGCGGTGGGCGACATCACGTATGCCGAGGCGGGCATTGTGCTGAACGAAGGCAAGGCCATGCTGGTCTATTCCCGCCTAGCCCCGCTGGTGCGCGATTCAGGATGCGCGACGTTTGCTTCTTATGTCATACGCATTCGCGAGGATGCCGCCGAGCGCAACCGCGCAATCATGGCGCTGACCACCAATCACACCTTCTTCAACCGCGAATCGCATCATTTCGATCACTTTGCAGAAACCGTTCGGCCGCTGCTGATCGGCCGGTTAGAGCGCAAA
>JBBRXQ010000398.1:0-3059 GCA_038238515.1 Sphingomonadales bacterium
GCCTATGATGCCGCGCTTGGGCCAGTGCAGGCATTTTTCGCCGCTGAGGGAATCTCTGTCGATTGAATTCGGCAGAATAAGAAAGGGGGCGGATCGACCAGATCACGCCC
Organism: Sphingomonadales bacterium; assembly: GCA_038238515.1. Classification (GTDB taxonomy): domain Bacteria; phylum Pseudomonadota; class Alphaproteobacteria; order Sphingomonadales; family Sphingomonadaceae; genus Novosphingobium. The sequence goes on from JBBRXQ010000398.1 coordinate 111, forward strand.
CCAAACCTTCAACCTGAAGTCACCTCAGAACTTGACGCGTCCTTCAAGCCCGATCACCCGCGGCCGTGCGACCGACCGGGCATAAAAGCGCGAGATAACGCCGCCATTGACAAAACCGCGGCGCGTAAGATCATTGCTGACCCCGGTTACAGCGTATTTATCGAAGATATTGTTAGCGAAAATTGATAGTTCAAAGAGTGGCGTGATGTAGCTGATCGATGCGCGGTTCATTACGTAACCGGGCAGCTTTTCGCCGCCAGCGCGTCCACCGACGCGTGTCAGAATATCGCCGACATAAGTCGCAGTCCAATCGAACAGCGCCTTATTATCCCCCATCGGTAGTGTGTACGTCGCCGAAATAGCGCCGGAATGCGCAGCTGACCCAGGCAAGCGATCCCCTGAGAAAACGCTAACATTGCTAAACTTTGGACGGTTGCTTGGGTTCAAACTGTTCCGAACGCCAAGGAGGTTCGGCACATCCTCTGTCAGTTTCGCGTCAAGATAGGAGTAGTTGCCCCGCAATGCGAAACGATCGGTCACTTTTGCATTGAACGAGAAATCAACACCGCGGTTTGTTGCTTTGCCGCCATTTGCAGTAATCCCAACAGCTCCGTTGATCGTTTGCGAAGCTAGCTGGATGCCATCCCACCAAACCTGAAACACCGACAGATTGAACGACAAACGCTTATCAAACAGAGCGGCGCGAACGCCAATCTCGAGGTTTCTTGTCTTATCCTCGTCAAAAAATAATTCGTTTGGCAGCGCGCAGATGTTTTGGATGTTCGTGTTTAAGGGCAATACACAGGGTGCAGCACCTGTATTTGCACCGCCAAGACGGTAGCCGGTGCTATACGTACCATAAAGCAATAAATCGTCAGAAAATTTGTAGGAAGTGTTGGCTTTCCATACGAAACCGCCTTGGCCCGCGACACCAGAGCTTGATGGGATATCCTCATCACTGGCAACTGGACCATTATAATAAGGCAGCGTTGAACCACCGGAACGGGTCAGCTGATAACTATAATAGCGCAGTCCGCCGGTTATCTGCCATTCGGGTGTAATTTTGTAGCTTAACTCACCAAAGACTGCTTGTTCGGTGACCTTATTGCGCCCGAATGAGGCATATTCGTTGTCATCCGCATTGGGAATCACACCGAAATCTATCCCGGTAGGGGATGCACCAAACCCCGGAATAAACTCACGATAAGAAGTGCGACCTTTGGACTGATTGAAAAATCCGCCCAGCACCCAGCTGAATGGGCCGCCGTGGGTAGAGACTAGACGCAATTCCTGGTTGATTTGCGTCGTTTTGGCATTGTTGCTCGTAAAACCAGTAAATGCCGGGAAGGCCTCGTAGCCATAATCAAGATCAAGTAACAAGTCGGTGACGTCGACTGAGCTGCGGTTTTTGGTGATGGTGTAAGCGGTCGATGAAACAAGGGTGGCAATATTACCAAGCTGGGCTTCCATTTCCAGCGAGAACAAATTCGATTGGCGGTTGGATGGTTCGAGCACGCGCGATATGCCCTCGTATCTGCCTTCGCCCAGCACGCCGCCGCCATTAGCTTGGCGGCCATTAGTTTTGGTTTGCTGATATACGTATGACAAATACGCTTTAAAATTATCGACCGTCAGCCCGAGTTGGTTGCGCGTCGTGAAAGTCCGCTCAAAATTGACGTCTTTCTGCCGCTTGAAATTGTCTGCTTGCTGAGCGGCCGTACCGAGCGGGCTGGAAGCAGTGCCGGGCTGCGGGAGCGAAACGCCTACTTGTCTCACAGTAAAGGGATAATCGATAAAGCCGGTGTCATAATAATAACCGGTGGCAGAGCGGAACGCGAGCACATCGTTGATAATCGGCAAGTTTATCGCGCCATCCGCGACATAGCTGATGCCTTTGCCGTTCTTCACATTGTAAGCGCGGCCATGGACATAACCGCTCACCCTTGAAGCATCAGGCCGTTCGGGAATGTAACGGATCGCGCCAGCGAGCGTACCGAGACCATAAAGCGTGCCTTGGGGGCCAAGCAGCACTTCGATCCGCTGAAGATCGATCAGCTTGAAGTCGAGATAAAGCGGCACTTCACCCAGATAGGTGCCGATGGCGCTGTTGCCGTTGTCGGCAAAAGTGCTCGTATCATCAGCAGAGAGACCACGCATCACAATGGTGCCAGCGCCGCGAGGGCCAGTGTCGGTAATGGTGATGCCGGGCACGAACGCGCCAAGATCGCGGACGTCGTTCAGGCGCTGCGATTCCAGCTGTCCTGCGCTAATGGCGGAAATGTTGATCGGAACATCGGCCAACGAGGCACTGCGGCGGGTTGCTGTAACGACAATCGTATCATCGCCAGATGAACCGCTTTCTGTCGCCGCATCAGCTGGCAGTGCTTGCGCAGCGGCATCAGCTGCCAGCGCAGGATTTGCCCCGAACATGGCGCTCGCCAGAATGCTCGCAGAAAGCAGGGTCGCCTTGACCCGGAAACGTGCCGTCATTTTCAATTTTCCCCTGAACCTTTGGAAGCAAACAATGTTTGTTCCCCCTCCCGGCCCCACCAAAGCTTGAACGCTCTGTGCGAATGATTGCGCTATGGCGGCACGGCTTGAGGGCCAATGCGCCATTTGACGTAGATGGCCTGCCCCAGAGTGCACGGCAGACTCCGCTGCCGCTGCGCGGGCCAACATGGCAAACGCGCGCCTTGCGCCAGCTAGCGTGCTTGCTAAACGGTGGCGGCAATATGGGGGGTGTGGGCGCGTGCGTTGGACTGTAAGTTCGGAAACTGGGGTGCTTACCGATGTGCTGCTATGCCGCCCCGATCATTACCACTGGATCGATACCAACGCGGTGGCGCATCAAACTCTCGCAGAGCAAGCCACATTCGATGCCTCGGCGGCGATCCTGCAATATGATGGGCTCGTCGCCGCGCTAGAGGGCGCAGGCGTTACCTGCCATTA
>JBBRXQ010000399.1:0-3053 GCA_038238515.1 Sphingomonadales bacterium
AAAGCCAGCGCCACCCCCGAACCATCGCCAATGCGCGGGTCCATCATCGCTTCGATCCCCAGCGAAGCCTGAAACGCCAGCGGCACCAGCGTAAAAATCACAATACACAAAATGCCCGATGCGATCAGCGCGCGCGGCGTATCGCGCGCCGGGTTCTTGAATTCGCGCGTGTAGCACACCGCCGTCTCGAACCCATACGTAGACCAGCCCGCGCCAAACATCGCGGCGGCCAGAAGAGTCAGGCCATAAACGTCCCACGCGCCGAAATGCGCATGCCCCGCCGCATCGCGCACCAGCGGCAGCAGCGGAAACAGGTTTTGCACCGGCAAGTCGCCCGTGATCAGCGGCACGAAGCCAACGAGGATCAGCGGCGCAAGGCAGGCGATGCCGAGGATTTTCTGCGCCGATGCCGCCTTGGCCGCGCCGCCATGTTGCAGCGCAAAGGTCAGCAGCAGAAACGACGTGCCGATGAGCGAAACGGCATTGATCCGCAGCGTCAGCCCGGTGCGGACAAAGTCAAGATGCGCCAGCGTCACATGCCAGGTGTTGATCGCGGCATCAGGGGCAAACAGGCTGGCCATGATATACCCAGCGGCCAAGCTGGTGCCCAGCGTCAGCACCGGCGACCACGCCAGCCAATTGCACCACACCGAAATCGGCGCAACAAACTTCGAATAGGGCAGCCACGCCGCCGCGCCATAAACCGAAGCCCCGCCCGATTTGTGCGGATAAAGCCCCGCAATCTCGGCATAGACGAAGCTTTGCAGGAACCCCATCGTGATTGAGCCGATCCAGATCACCCAGCTGGGCTGGCCGATCATCGTCGCGATCCCGCCAATCGTCAGCAGAACCCCCGCAGGCACCCCGGATGAGGCCCAGAATGCGCCCTTCCAGTCCAGCGTGCGCTGCAATTCGCCAGCTTGGGGCGATGCAGCAGTCATCGCTGCGCGGTCTCCCAGTCAGGAGCAGTGTAATAGGGCGCATTCGAAGGCGCGAGCAGGCCTTTGCCCAAGATATGATCCGCGCCCTTTTCGCCAATCATGATCGATGGCGCATTGAGATTGCCGGTGGTGACACTGGGCATCACCGAGCTATCGACCACACGCAGCCCCTCAATCCCGATCACCCTCAATTCGCTATCGACCACCGCCATCGGATCATCCAGCGCGCCAATCTTGCAGGTGCACGATGGGTGATAGGCGCTTTCCACCTTTTGCGCGATGAAGGCGTCGATCGCCTCGTCGCTGGTCACCTCGGCGCCGGGTTGAATCTCGCGCCCGCGCCACGGCGCAAACGCATCCTGCTGGAAAATCTCGCGCGTCAGCCGCACGCAGGCGCGCATTTCGGCCCAATCATCCGGGTGGCTCAGGTAGTTAAAGCGGATCACCGGCTTTTCGCGCGGATCGTCCGAACGCAGCGTCACGCTGCCCCGGCTCTTTGATCGCATCGGGCCGACATGCGCCTGAAAGCCATGCTCGCTCGCCAGCGAATTGCCGTCATAGCTCACCGCCATCGGGAAGAAGTGGTACTGAATATCGGGATACTTGATCCCGGCGCGGCTGCGGATAAAGCCGCAGCTTTCGAAATGATTGGTCGCCCCCAGCCCTGAGCGCAAAAACAGCCAGCGCGCGCCGACCAGCGCCTTGCCCAGCAGATTGGCATATTTATACAGCGTGACCGGCTTGGAGCAGGCCATCTGAAAATAGAACTCAAGATGGTCTTGCAAGTTGGCGCCCACACCCGGCCGGTCGGCCAGCACCTTGATGCCATTGTGCGCAAGCTCTTCCGCCGGGCCGATCCCCGATAGCTTGAGCAATTGCGGCGAATTGATCGGCCCGCCCGCCAGGATCACCTCGCGGCCCGCGCGCGCGATCACCCGCTTGCCGCCGCGCTCATATTCCACGCCCACCGCACGTTTGCCTTCAAACACGATCCGCGTCGCCAGCGCCTGCGTCACCACTTGGCAATTGGGCCGCTTCATCGCGGGTCGCAGATAGGCCATCGCAGCGCTGCAACGCTCGCCCTTGCGCACGGTCATGTCCATCCGGCCAAAGCCTTCCTGCCTGAAACCGTTCACATCATCGGTCAGCGCATAGCCAGCCTGTCGCGCCGCATCGAGCCACGCCTGATTAAGCGGATTTTTAAGGCTGCCATAGCACGTGTCCAGCTGGCCATCGCCGCCGCGATATTCATCGCCGCCCTCCGCCCGGCGCTCAGCGCGCTTGAAATAGGGCAGCACTGAGGCATAGTTCCAGCCCCGCGCGCCCTCTTCTTCCCAGCGTTCAAAATCCAGCGGATTGCCGCGAATGTAAACCAGGCCATTGATCGAGGATGAGCCGCCCAGCCCCAGCCCGCGCGGCGTATGCAGCCGCCGCCCGCCCAGAAATGGCTCGGGCTCGCTCTCATAGCCCCAGTTCCAGCGTTTGGTGTTCATCGGGATCGCCAGCGCGCTTGGCATCTGGATATAGATCGACTTGTCCGATCCGCCCGCCTCGATCACCAGCACTTTGGCGGTACCATCAGCGCTCAGCCGGTCGGCCAGTACGCATCCCGCCGATCCCGCGCCCACGATCACATAGTCCCAGACTTCTGGCATAAGAGCGCCGCCCTCAATAGGGGGCATCGATGGGCTCCATCGCAACGTAAACGCTTTTCAATCGGGTAAAATGGTGGATCGCCTCGCTGCTGTTTTCAAAGCCGATGCCCGATTGCTTAAACCCGCCAAACGGCAGCTCAATCGGGGTAATGTTATAGGCGTTGATCCAGCATGTGCCCGCATCAAGCGCGGCGATCACCCGGTGCCCGCGCACCAGATCACGGGTAAACACGCCTGCCGCCAGCCCATATTCGGTATTATTCGCGCGCTCGATGGCCTCTTCCTCGCTATCAAACGCCAGCACCGTCATCACCGGACCAAAGATTTCCTCCCGCACAATCGCCATGTCATCAGTGCATTCGGTAAACACAGTCGGCGCGATGAAGTGGCCGTATTGAGGCACCCCCCCATGGTCTTTGGCGGTCACGCGCACGCCGCCCGTTAGCACTTGCGCGCC
>JBBRXQ010000400.1:0-3039 GCA_038238515.1 Sphingomonadales bacterium
CCGAATGGCGGCAGCGCGTGGGCTGGGCGTATTACATTGAAAATGACGATGCCAATGCGCGCCTGCTCTCGATCAGCGCAACCGATGCGGCTGACGGAATGGGCGGCGGGGTGGCCGGGGCGTGGGCCGCAGAAGCGATGTGGACAGCCGGTCTTGCGGCCTGGCGGATGAATGATTGCGCGGGTGCTGCTGCAAGCTTTGAGCAAGCCGCAGCCTTGGCGCAAAACGACGAGCTGGGCTCAGCCGCCAACTTTTGGGCGGGCCGCGCTTGGCTGCGTTGCCGCAAACCTGAAAAAGTGGCTGCCGCGCTGCGCGGTGCTGCTCGCAGCCAAGATACGCTGTATGGCATGCTCGCCGCAGAGACGCTTGGCCTGCGCAGCGATGTGATAAAAGCCGCAGGTACAGACTTTTCGAACGACGATTGGCAGCAGCTGCGCGCGGTGAGCAATGTTCGGGTTGCGGTGCAACTGGCCGAGATCGGCGAAGATGGCTTGGCTGACGAAGTTTTGCGCTATCAAGCCCGGATCGGTAACCCTTCGCAATATGCGCCGCTTTCACGGTTGGCGCGCGATCTGGGCTTGCCCGCGACGCAGCTGTGGATGGCGTATAATGCGCCCGCTGGCGCGCGGCCCGACGATGCGGCGCGTTTCCCGGCGCCCAAATGGGTGCCGGCCAATGGCTGGAAAGTTGATCCGGCGCTGCTTTTCGCGCACTCGCTTCAAGAATCGAATTTTCGTACTTCGGTTACCAGTCCGGCCGGAGCGACGGGCCTGATGCAGGTTATGCCGGGTACTGCGCGTGATATGGCGCGAGCGATGCCTGAAATGGCCGGGCGCGATCGCCAGCTTGATCTCCCTCAGGTAAACCTTGCGTTTGGGCAGACGTATCTTGCGCAATTGAGCCAATCGGATGCAACGCGCGGGCTGCTCCCCAAAGTGATTGCCGCGTACAATGCTGGCCCCGCGCCGATCGGGCGCTGGAATAGTGAAATCCGCGATTCTGGCGATCCGCTGCTGTGGATGGAATCGATTCCCTATTGGGAAACACGCGGCTATGTGGCGATCGTGATGCGCAATTATTGGATGTATGAACGTCAGGCTGGCGGCGTTTCGCAAAGCCGGATGGGGCTTGCTCAAGGCCTCTGGCCCAAATTCCCCGGCCTGTCAGGAGCATCCAGCATAAGGATTTTGGCCAATGGCGGTTGATCTGGAACGCGTCTTCAAACCAATCAATATCGCCCTGCTTACGGTAAGCGACACACGCGGGCCCAGCAATGACACATCTGGCGACATATTGGCCGAGCGCATCAAAGCGGCGGGCCACCATCTTGCCGAGCGCGCCATTGAAAAGGACGAAGCACCGCGCATCGCTAGCCGGCTTAACAATTGGATCGATGATCGCACTGTCGACGCGGTGATCATCACCGGCGGCACCGGACTGACCGGTCGCGATGTGACGCCAGAGGCGCTTGACCGGGTTAAAACTAGGGACATTCCTGGCTTTGGCGAATTGTTTCGCTGGCTTAGCTACAAGACCATTGGCACCAGCACGATCCAATCGCGCGCCTGCGCAGTCGTTGCGCGCGGCACTTATATTTTCGCGCTGCCCGGTTCAAACGGTGCGGTGAAGGATGGGTGGGACGGGATCCTTGCCGAACAACTCGACAGCCGCAATCGCCCTTGCAACTTCGTCGAACTGATGCCTCGCCTGCTTGAAAGCTGATAATTAAGCCCCTTTAAGGCCGCATTAGCACCGCAATAGCGCGCAGAACCGGAGCGCGGGGGCGACGCCTTGCGCATATGTTCTATTTATGTTCCAATGTGCCATGGTGATTCATGGCCGAGGTGCGCAGTCTGCTGATACCCCTACCCGCTTCGGGCTTGCCGCGCGCGAAGATGATGGAGACTGGCGCGATGCCAGCCCCATGGTCGATGGCGAACCTGCGCGCCTTCGAACCACCGTCGTCGAAGAGTTTCCCAAATCCATCTTGAGCTTCAACCAATCGCCCGATGTGCCGTTTGACCGCTCGCTGAACGCCTATCGCGGCTGCGAGCACGGCTGCATTTATTGCTACGCGCGCCCTACGCATGCCTATCACGACCTTTCGCCCGGGCTCGACTTTGAAACCAAGCTGTTTGCCAAACCGCAGGCTGCCACGCTGCTGCGCCAAACCTTTGCCAAGCGCGGCTACCGGCCCAAACCACTGGCAATGGGCACCAATACCGATCCTTACCAGCCAATCGAAGCGCGTTATCGGATCACGCGCGCCGTGCTGGAACTCTGTCTTGAAACGCGCCACCCGGTGACGATTACGACCAAATCTGCGCGCGTGCTGGATGATCTGGACATCTTGCGCGAGCTTGCCCGGCTACACCTTGTTGCCGTGGCGATTTCCGTGACAAGCCTTGACCCCAAGCTTTCGAGCTTGCTTGAGCCGCGCGCCTCATCGCCCGCCAAGCGCATCGCGGCGCTGGGCACGCTGGCGGAGGCCGGGGTGCATGCGCATGTATCGGTCTCGCCAATTATTCCGGCGATCACCGATCATTTTATTGAGGATATTCTTAGCCAAGCTGGCGCGTTCGGTGCGTCGTCAGCAAGCTGGATCATGCTGCGCCTGCCGCACGAGGTTGCGCCTCTATTCCGGGAGTGGCTGGGGGTTCATTTTCCTGACCGCGCGGGCAAAGTCATGGCGATTGTTCAATCGGCGCGCAGCGGCAAAGACAACGACCCAGCATTTTTCACCCGAATGAAGCCGCAGGGCGTCTGGGCCGATCTTATCCGCACCCGCTTTCGCATCGCCTGCAACCGCGCCCAGATCCCGCAGATAAAATCTGAGCTCGATTGCAGCCAATTCGTTCCGCCAAACTTAGACGGCCAGCTTAGCTTGCTGTAAAAGCTAGGTGATCACTCAGCCTTATACCAACCTGCATTGATCCTGACCCATGAGGATTGCCATATCCCGTCTGCTGGCAAGGAGTGGGCGAAGCTGCGATGTGGGTCATCGTAGCGAGGTCGCGACGAAGTCCAGCGGGCGGGATA
>JBBRXQ010000401.1:0-3035 GCA_038238515.1 Sphingomonadales bacterium
CCGCTGCAAACGCGGATGCTGGCCGAGGCCGCCTTGCTTGCCAGCCAAGCCGATGAACCGGCCGAGCTGAACTTCATTCGCCGCCACAGCCTGGCGCATCAGAGCGAGCATTGCTGCGATATGGAAACCGCCGCTTTGCGCGTTTTCTCAAACGCCGAGGGCGCTTACGGGGCCAACGTCAATCTGATGATCGACAATGGCGGCTGGACCGACCCCAACGAATTGGCTGACAGCTTTGAGCGGCAAAAGGGCTATGCATACGGCGTGAAGGGTGGGCCTGTTCGCCAAGCCGCAATCCTTGGCTCCGCGCTCAAGACGGTCGATTGTGCCTATCAAAACCTTGAAAGCGTTGAGCTGGGCATCACCACGATCGACCAGTATGTTGACGCGCTGGGCGGCATTAGCCGCGCGGTGACACGGGCCAAGGGCACCGCTGCACCGGTTTATATCGGCGACCAGACGCAAGGTTCGGGCAAAGTCCGCTCGCTGCAAGAGCAGGTTGCGCTGGAAACCCGCACCCGCATCCTCAATCCGGTATGGACCGAAGGCCTGCTCCGCCATGGTTATGAAGGCGTGCGCCAGATCGAAGGCAGCGTGACCACTACGATGGGCTGGTCTGCAACCACCGGCGAAGTTGATCCGTGGGTTTATCAGCGGATTGGTGAAACGTATATTCTCGACGCTGAAATGCGCGAGCGCATTGCATCGCTTAATCCCAAGGCCGCGGCGCGCGTCGCCAACCGCCTGATTGAAGCCAGCGAACGCAATTATTGGCAACCCGACGCTGCGACACTCGCCGCACTCCACGCCGCTAGCGATGAACTCGAGGATCGTCTCGAGGGCATTGTGGCGGTTGCGGCATAAAGGAAATAACTATGGCTGTGCTTGATCTCCCTACGCGCGTACGCGACCAGATTGGCCTCGACGGTGATGGCAGCGTCCAGGTTGGACTCGATCCGAACGATCGGATTGGTTCTGCCAAGGTGTTTGCGGTTTATGGCAAAGGTGGGATTGGCAAATCGACCACCTCGTCAAACCTGAGCGCCGCGTTCTCCCTGCTTGGCAAGCGCGTGCTCCAGATCGGCTGCGATCCTAAGCATGATAGCACCTTCACGCTCACCAAGAAGCTGATGCCGACGGTGATCGATGTGCTCGAAACGGTTGAGTTTCACAGCGAGGAATTGCGGCCAGAAGACTATATGTTTGAAGGCTTTAACGGCGTGATGTGCGTTGAAGCAGGCGGGCCGCCTGCGGGCACCGGCTGCGGCGGATATGTTGTCGGTCAGACGGTCAAGCTGCTCAAGCAGCACCATCTGCTCGAAGAAACCGACGTAGTGATCTTCGACGTGCTGGGCGATGTGGTGTGCGGCGGCTTTGCGGCGCCGCTGCAACATGCCGAGCGCGCCGTGGTGGTCGCAGCAAACGATTTTGACAGCATCTTCGCGATGAACAGGATCGTCGCGGCGATCAAGGCCAAGTCGAAGAATTACGATGTGCGCATGGCCGGGGTGATCGCCAACCGTTCAGCAGCGACCGACGAGATCGACCGCTTCAACGAAGCAACCGGGCTGAAACGCCTTGCGCATTTTCCCGATCTGGACGCCATCCGCCGTTCGCGCCTGAAAAAGTGCACCTTGTTCGAGATGGAATCGACCCCCGAAATCGATGCCGTGTGCCTCGAGTACAAGCGTCTGGCCGCGCAGATGTGGGCCGGTTGCGAGCCGCTTGATGCGCAGCCGATGAAAGACCGCGAAATCTTTGAATTCCTCGGATTCGAATAAGATGACGACGGCGACTTACGACCGGTTTCGCGAAAACCTCACCACGTATTTCGACCGCACCGCGTCGAAAGCGTGGGAACAGCTGACCTCGGACGCGCCGGTCAGCGGGGTTCGCGCAACCGTTCGCGCCGGGCGGAATGAGATGCGCGAGACGCTGCTTTCGTGGCTGCCCGCCGACATGACCGGTCTGCGCCTGCTTGATGCCGGATGCGGGACCGGCGCGCTCGCAGTGGAAGCGGCGCAGCGCGGTGCAGACGTTGTGGCGATCGATGTCGCCGGCAGCTTGGTAAAAATTGCCGCAGATCGCGCACCCGAAGGGCTGAAGATTGACTGGCGCGTGGGCGATATGCTCGATCCGGCGCTGGGGCATTTTGACCATGTTGTGGCGATGGATTCGCTGATCCACTATAAGCCGCACGATATTGTTAATGTGGTGCAGCAGATTGCCGGCCGCACGCGCGGTTCTTGCGCCTTCACCTTTGCGCCGCAAACGCCTTTGCTGATGGTAATGCTCGGGATGGGACGCCTGTTTCCGAGCAGCGATCGCTCGCCAGCGATCCTGCCAGTTGCGCATCAAAAATTGCGCACTCTGATCGGCGAGGCTCTGCCCTCGGCTAATCTGGGACGCGACCGCCGCGTTTCCGGGGGTTTTTATAAGAGTCATGCGCTGGAGGTTGTTATCGGATGACCGCCAGCCGTATTCAGGGATTCTGGAACAATGCCGGACGGCGGTTTTTGCCGTTCGCCGATGCTGCGACCACAGAGCTGCCGCTGGGCCAGTTGCTGCGGCTATCGCTGTTTCAGGTTTCGGTGGGCATGGCGGCAGTTTTGCTAACCGGAACGCTGAACCGGGTGATGATTGTTGAGCTGGGCATGTCTGCCTCGCTCGTCGCGCTGATGGTTTCGCTGCCGCTGCTATTCGCGCCGCTGCGCGCGCTGATTGGCTACAAATCCGATAATCATGTGTCGTTTCTGGGCTGGAAGCGTGTGCCCTATATCTGGTTTGGGACGTTGTTTCAGTTTGGCGGCTTTGCGATTTTGCCGTTTGCGCTGCTGGTGATGACGGGCCAAGGCAATGGCCCCGCAATATTTGGCCATATCGGCGCGGCGATCGCTTTTCTGTTGATCGGCGCGGGCATGCACACCACGCAGACGGCGGGGCTGGCGCTTGCGACCGACCTAGCGCCCGAAGAAGCCCGGCCGCGGGTGGTCGCGCTGCTCTATGTTATGCTGCTGGTGGGCACTGCGCTTAGC
>JBBRXQ010000402.1:0-3027 GCA_038238515.1 Sphingomonadales bacterium
CCGCCAGGCCATGTCTTCGTAATGTGAGGGATAAAGCTCCAGATTGTCGCCGCGCACGCGGAAGCAGCCGCGCTGAAACGCGGTGTCGTTGCGCTTGTATTGCAGCGCGACAAGTTTGCGGATGATCTCGCCTTGATCGACTGTATCGCCCACTTTGAGATCGAAAATCATCGCCGAATAGGTTTCGACCGATCCAATGCCGTAAAGGCACGAGACCGAGGCAACGATGATCACATCATCGCGTTCGAGCAATGAGCGCGTAGCCGAATGGCGCATTCGGTCGATCGCCTCGTTCACCGAGCTTTCTTTCTCGATGTAGGTGTCAGACCGCGCGACATAGGCCTCGGGCTGGTAGTAATCGTAGTATGAGACGAAGTACTCGACTGCGTTATCGGGGAAAAAGCTAGTGAACTCACCATAAAGTTGGGCAGCGAGAATTTTGTTGGGCGCAAGGATTAACGCAGGCCGCTGCAGCTTCTCAATCACTTGCGCCATCGTAAATGTTTTGCCCGAGCCGGTTACGCCCAGCAGCACCTGCGTTCGGTCGCCGTCCAGCGCGCTGGCCACCAGATCGGCGATGGCGGCTGGTTGATCACCCGCTGGTTCGTATTCCGAAACGATGCGAAACGGCCGCCCGCCCTCGATCTTGTCGGGCCGCGCGGGCTTATGCGGCACAAAATTGCCCGAGGTATCGGGCTCTTCCAGCCCTCTGCGAATTACGAGTTCAGCCATCTTCGCAATATGGAGAACAAAGCGCGTCCCTGCAATGTTAACTGCACCGTTGGCTTAGGCCCGGCGAAGTGTTAGCCAAGACCGCAATTTGAACAGGAGACGTTAAATCATGCGCCAGCCAGCCATTCGCGCGATTGCGCTCGCAGCCGCACTCATCACTGCTGGTTGCGGGCAGCAAAAGACGGTCGATGTTAAAAATGAGAGTATTTCGGGGGTGGCCCAAAAGGTGGCTGATTCGGGCCTGCGTATGCAGCCGGGGCGATGGGAATCGACGATGAAGTTCGCCAAGCTGGCGCTTCCGCCGGAAATGCAGGCTCAGATGGACAAAATGCCCCCGGATGCACGGGCCGCGATGCAGCAGTCCATGGGCGGGAACCGGGTTTTCTCGAGCTGTTTGTCCAAAGCAGATGCTGAAAAGCCGGGCGGCAAGTTTTTCGGTCAGACCAATCAAAATTGCACATACGAACGCTTCACTATGGGCGGCGGCAAGATTGACGCCAAGCTCTCCTGCAAATCGCCAGAGGGCGTGCAGAACATGGCTATGAATGGCAGTTACACTCCCGATTCATACAACATGACAATGGCGATCGAAGGCCACGGCGGCAGTGGTCATGAAGGGATGAGCATGACCATGGACATGTCGGCCAAGCGCACCGGCGAATGCACGGGTAAAGAAGACTCCTAACTACGCTGGTTCAATCTCGACCAACACGCCCGAAAGCGCCGCATTGCCCGAAAGCGGATCGAGCGCGGCGGATTCGGTGAGCGCGTTGGCGCTCACCCCGGCGTGCGCCCGCGCCACGCGCATAGCCACGCCGGGCAGATCATGCCCCCAGCCGTGCGGGATCGAGATGGTGCCGGGCATCATGTCGTCGGTCACCTCGGCAGGAAGCGTAATCGCGCCAGACGAAGACCGCACCGTGGCCTGCGCGCCGTCCTCTATGCCCAGCGCCGCCGCGTCATCAGGATGGATCATCATGGTGCAGCGCTCGGGCCCTTTGGTCATGCGGTGGCTGTTGGCCAGCCATGAGTTATTGGTCCGCACATGGCGCCGCCCGATCAAGGTCAGCTTGCCCTCGCGCGCTTGCACCTGCGGCGCTTCGAGCGCGGCAAGCGCCTCGATGAAGCTGGGCACCGCGCAGGTCACCGTCTGATCTTCGCTGCGCAGCCGTTCGGGAAGCACGCCGGCCTTAGGTGGTCCAAAATCGAGCCCCGATGGCGCGGCTTCAACCTCGGCCAGCGACACCGCATAGGGCCCTTTGCGCAATTGCGCGTCGAGCGCTTCGCGCGGGGTTGGGGCTTGCACCGGCGAACCGCTGATCGCTTGCGCCAGACCGCGCAGGATTTCCCAGTCGTGCAGCGCCTCGGGGTCTTCCTTGGCCAGCGTTGGCTGCGAATAGACCGCCACATTGCGCACCGCCATTGGCAGCAAGAACATGCCGTAATGATCGCGCTCCAGCGGCCCGGTGGGCGGCAGGATATAGTGCGCGCGGCGGCTGGTCGCGTTGCGGTACATATCGACCGAAACCATCAGCTCGAGCGTGGCCAGCGCCGCATCAAGGCGCGGACCGTTGGGTGTGGAGAGCACCGGATTGCCCGCCACCACAAACAGCGCCTTGATCTGCCCAGCGCCCGGCGTTTCAATTTCCTCGGCCAGCGCGGCGGCGGGAAATTCGCCCAGCGCCGATGGGTGGCCCGATATGCGAGATGTATATTTGCCCATCGATCCGCGCGGCAGCATCGCCAGCGTATCCATCGCGGGGACCGGAAACACCGTGCCGCCTTCGCGATCCAGCTGCCCTGCGGCGATATTGATCAGCGCGATGAGCCACGCGTTCACCGTCCCGTTGCGCTGCGTGGCGATGCCCAGCCGCCCATAAAGCGCGGCAGGGCCGTTGGTGAGCTGGTCTGCCAGCCAATTGACGTCTTCGGCGCTCACCCCCGCCGCATCGCAGCACGCCGCATCGTCAAAGCGGCCGAGCAGCGCGGCAACCTCATCCAGCCCAGTGACGTAGTCTGCAATCGGACTGGCCGGCTGGCGCGCCAGCGCGGCTTTAAGCACGGTGATCAGGAAATATGCGTCGGTCGATGGATGGATGAACATATGCCGGTCGGCGATCTTCGCTGTCTCGGTGCGGCGCGGATCGATCACCACCAGCTTGCCGCCGCGTGCCTTCAGCGCGCGGATACGGTTGCGGAAATCGGGCACGGTCCACACCGAACCGTTCGAAGCCATCGGATTGCCGCCGATGATCACCAAGGTCTGCGTGCGGTCGATATCGGGAATGCCAAACA
>JBBRXQ010000403.1:0-3026 GCA_038238515.1 Sphingomonadales bacterium
ACGCACGAGGGACCGTCACGAGGGCTGGCCTTGATCACGCAAAACATCCCGTCCGCATGAAGGAACGACCGTAACACGCAGGTCTCTTGGCTTCCGGGTCATCATCCCTGCTTCGCATTCCCACAGCAAAAGCCGCAGTGGCAAATGGAGCAAGCACTCACCGGTCACAATTGCAGGCACAGCCCCGGATTACGAAGAAGACTTCGCTTCCATGCTCCCTTTTCATCTCATTTCTGAGAACCTGAAACGCAGACGCTGAGCACCTTAGGGTCATGATGGGAAGCAAGGCTTTTGTTGATTATGGTGCGAACAGGGTAGAAAGTTCCGAATGGCCTAGGAACAACTACCGATGCCGAATGGTCGCAAATCCGGCCTCAGGGCGCTCTGCTCTGGCCAAGTGTTGCAACTGTGCATCATCAAACGCAGCAAAATTGCGCTACCAATTTTTTGGCTGACCGGCGCATGTCAATACGCTAATAGAGACATCTCTAAAAAGAGGGCTGCCCGGCGCGGTCTTGGGAGAGGGTGCGAAATATCGCGCCGCGCCGGGTAGGACAAATTCTGCACTACAAACCTTACCAAGGTTGAACGCGCGGCTCCCTGTTGCCTTGACCCCTATTGCTTTGGGCGATTTTCCAGCAGATTTTCCACAACAGACGGATCAGCCAAAGTCGAAATGTCGCCCAGGTTCGACACGTCGTTTTCTCCGATTTTGCGCAAAATGCGCCGCATGATCTTGCCAGAGCGGGTCTTGGGCAGGCCGGGGGCAAACTGGATCACATCGGGTGTGGCGATCGGGCCGATCTCGCGGCGCACCCATTGCACCAGTTCCTTTCGCAGCGCTTCATCTGGCTCGACTTCGACATTTGTGGTCACAAAGGCGTAAATGCCTTGCCCTTTAATATCGTGCGGCATGCCCACGACCGCCGCTTCAGCGACTTTAGGGTGCGCGACAAGTGCGCTTTCGATCTCTGCGGTGCCCATGCGGTGGCCGGACACGTTGATGACATCGTCGATTCGTCCCGTGATCCAGTAGTAGCCGTCTTCATCGCGGCGGCAGCCATCGCCAGTGAAGTACAGCCCTTTAAAAGTGCTGAAATAGGTTTGGAAGAACCGCGCGTGATCGCCCCAGACAGACCGCATTTGGCCCGGCCAGCTGTCGGAAATTGCCAAGCATCCATCGGCCGCGCCCTTAAGCACGGTGCCCTCGGTATCGACCAGTAAAGGTTTCACGCCAAAGAACTGGCGCGTTGCCGATCCCGGCTTGAGCGCGGTAGCTCCCGGAAGCGGCGTGATCATCGCGCCCCCCGTCTCGGTCTGCCACCACGTATCGACAATCGGACAGCGGCCTTCGCCAACAACCTTATGATACCATTCCCATGCTTCGGGATTAATCGGTTCGCCCACTGATCCCAACAGGCGCAGCGAGGCGCGGCTAGTCTTCGCCACCCAATCATCGCCCTCGCGCATCAGCGCGCGCAGAGCGGTCGGTGCGCCGTAGAATATCTCGACCGCATACTTATCAACCACTTGCCAAAACCGGCTCGGATCGGGAAAGTTGGGTACTCCTTCGAACATCACTGTGGTCGCACCGTTCATCAGCGGACCATAGACCACATAAGAATGCCCGGTGACCCAGCCAATATCGGCAGCGCACCAGTAGATTTGCCCAGGACGATAATCGAACACATATTCGTGCGTGATCGATGTCCATACTGCATAGCCGCCGGTCGTATGCAAAACGCCCTTGGGCTTGCCGGTCGAGCCCGAGGTATAGAGGATAAACAGGGGGTCTTCTGCGCCCATTTCCTCAGCCGCGCAGTCGGTGCTTTGCTCCGCCGTGCCCTGCGCCCAATCGAGGTCGCGCCCGGCTACAAGCGCCATATCGGCGCCCGTGCGCCGCAGCATGATCACCGTATCGACCCCTGGGCAGCTTTCCAGCGCGGCATCAACATTGGCCTTGAGCGGAACCTTCTTGCTCCCGCGCAGGCCTTCATCGGCGGTGAGCACAACGCGGCTGTCGCAATCGACAATCCGCCCAGCCAGCGCTTCGGGCGAGAAGCCGGCAAACACAATCGAGTGAATCGCGCCAATCCGCGCGCAGGCGAGCATCGCAACCGCAGCCTCGGGCACCATGGGCAGGTAAATCGTTACCCGTTCACCTTTTTTTACTCCGCGCGATTTGAGCAAGTTGGCAAAGCGGCACACATCGGCATGCAATTGACGGTAAGTAATGCGGCGCTCGGGCTCGTCTAGGCCATCTGGCTCCCACAAAATCGCCACGGTATCGCCGCGCGCGGCAAGGTGGCGGTCGAGGCAATTGGCGGACAGGTTCAGCGTGCCCTCTTCAAACCAGCGGATGCCGAAGTCTGCCTCGTTAAAACTAGTGTTTTTTACCGTGGAAAAGGGCTTGATCCAATCGAGCCGCAGCGCTTGTTCACCCCAAAAAGTATCTGGATCAGCGATCGAGCGCGCGTACATTTCGTGATAGCCAGCTTCATCGATCAGCGCATTGGCGGCCCATTGCTCTGGCACCGGATAGATCGCATTGCTCATTTGGCGTCTTTTCCTCAACATGCGCCGCGGCGGCGCGCTCCTTTGCTTACGACGATAAGTGAGTGCCTTGCAAAGCTCTTGCGCCGGTCTGGTCGCTTTGTATGATTCTGAAGGGTCTGCCGCAGGGCGCGGATGCATTGGCACCTCAATTTCGCCAGTGATCAGCCACCGTGAGATCGTTTATAGAAACATTTGCCAAAGCAGCGGCTTGTTTGTCGCCTGCCTACGATATCTCTTATACAGGCTTACATTGATGATCGACATACACGGGTGGCTCGAGCGTTTCAGTAATGCGCTTGCCGCAAACGACGACGTTGCGGTTGCCGCGCTATTTCTTCCCACGGGCCTTTGGCGCGATCATTTGGCGTTTGGCTGGAACTTGGCAACGTATGAAGGAGCCGAGGCGATTGCAGCGATGATCCGCGCACGCGCTGCATTCGCGAACGCAAGCCACTGGCACGCCAATACAG
>JBBRXQ010000404.1:0-3023 GCA_038238515.1 Sphingomonadales bacterium
CGGCTGGCCAAATCCGGCGCGCAGCGCATCGTGATGCGCGCAGAGCCGGTCAAGCTGCGCGTCCATCGCATCGAGATGCGCCAGATCGCACACGCGCAGCGCGCGGCGGCCAACTTTGTCCTCATAAGCAGGCCCAATGCCGCGCCCGGTGGTGCCGATCTTGCCTGATCCGGCGGCGGTCTCGCGCAGGCCATCGAGATCGCGGTGCAGCGGCAGGATCAGCGGGCAATTATCGGCCAGCGCAAAGTTTTTGACGTTGATATCAACACCCTGCGCGGTGAGCTTTTCGATCTCGGATTTCAACGCCCATGGATCGAGCACCACGCCATTGCCGATGATCGAGAGCGTGCCAGTGACGATGCCCGAAGGGAGCAGCGAAAGCTTATACACCTGATCGCCAACGACCAGCGTGTGCCCCGCGTTATGCCCGCCCTGAAAGCGCACCACAACATCGGCGCGGCTGGCCAGCCAATCGACAATCTTGCCTTTGCCCTCATCGCCCCACTGAGCGCCTATCACGGTAACGTTGGCCATGAGGCTCCTTTATCACTTTACGCGGGGAATTGCGCCAATCAGGTGCGCGGGGCCCGGTAGGGGCCGCGAGGGCAACAAGTCAAGCCCCGGGTTCGCAAACTCGCCCCCCAAGCTTCTTCACCCCCAAGCCTTCCAAATCCCATAGGCGCTGGTTAGGGTGAGCACCACGCCCACCATGCTTAGCATAGTTTTGGCCTGAAAATGCTTGGCCGCGAAGGCGCCAATGGGCGCGGCGGCCAGACCGCCGATCAACAAGCCGAGCGTTGGCCCGGCGAGGTCGGCCAAGCCAAGTTCGAAAATGAATGCAGCCGAAATCGTGATGGTGAGGAAAAACTCGACCGCATTCACTGTTCCGATCACGCGGCGCGGATCGGCACCCTGAATTAGCAAGTTTGAGGTAACGATTGGCCCCCAACCACCGCCGCCCGCCGCATCGAGAAAACCGCCGATCAGACCCAAGGGCGCGATTGTTTTCGCTGGCTTTATCTCCAGCGGACGGAAAAGTCCGCGCCACAACAAGTTGATGCCGATCGCGCCGAGGTAAATCAGAACAAAGGGTTTGACCACGCTGGCATCAAGCGACGTGAGCAGAAAGGCCCCAGTGACACCCCCGATGATCCCCGGAATCAAGAGGCGCACGAAAAGCTTTTTGTCGACATTACCTTGAAGCAAATGGCTCAGCCCCGATGTGGCGGTGGTAAAGCATTCGACCAGATGGACGCGCTGCGAGGCGAGCGCCGGCGGCACACCCATGACCGCCACCAATAACGTGGTCGATATCACGCCGAATGCCATGCCGAGTGCGCCATCGACCAGCTGAGCGGCAAATCCCACCGCGATAAACGGCATCAATGCTGCCCAATCAAGGGCCGTAAAATCCATGGCCAGAACCCTCTATAAATCTCAACCATATTACTAGAGTTTCTGGTATTTATGCAAGCGGGATTCGCGCGTCTTTATGCGGGCTGGCTCATTTTTGCGGCAGACTAACGGGGGTATCGCCCTCTAGCACGTGCGTGCAGCCCAGCGCCGCTGCGCTATCACCCGCGCTCAGCGCCGCAAGTGCGCGCCAGCCGATGGCGCGGAGACGGGCGGCGGCGTCGCGGTCGTGACCGAGCGGGAGGAACAGCCGGTCTTCGGAAACTTCAGCGGCGGCGCTTTGCGCGATCAGCGCATCGGGATAGAGCGAAAAGCCGGTGGCCACTTCGCGCGTTGCCGCGATCTGATAGGTGCCGCCCCGGCCCAGCGCGCCGCGTGCGCCATCGGCATAGAGCGTGAAGCCCAGCCACGACTGATATTCAAAGCCATGCCGCTCGGTCGGGTCCAGAGTGAGCCGCGCCGCGCCGCCAACCGCAGCGGCAATCTCACGCAGCGCCGCGATGCGCCCGGCCAGCGCCCCGCCTGCGTCGATCCCGGCAAGCCGCTCAATCGCGCTGCCGAATTCGCCGGTGGCATAGAGCAGCGGCAGATAAGCCTCGCCGCCCGCCGCGACCAGCCCGCCCGCATCCTTGGTATCAAGCTCGCGCCGCACGCCTTCGATCTGATCGGGCGCGAGCGGCATGGCCTGCGCCGCCAGCGTATCGACCAGATCGGGCAGCGTGAAATCAACGCTGATGCCGCGCCCGCCGGCTGCTTGCAGCGCCTCGATGGCGATGCCCACAATCTCGCTCGCCGCCGCCACGCTGTCTGCGCCGATCAATTCTGCGCCGCATTGCAGCCGCTCGCGCGCCGGATCGAGGCCATCGGCGCGCACGGTGAGCACTTGGCCAGCATAGCACAGCCTGAGCGGGCGCGGGGCGTGCACCAACCGCGTTTCGGCGATGCGGCCAATCTGCGGGGTGAAGTCGCTGCGCAGCGCCATCATTTTGAGCGACGAGGGATCGACAAAGCGGAACATCCGCCGTGTGCTGATCCCGTCCATCCGCGCGGCCAAGCTGCGCTCAAATTCGATCATCGGCGGCGCGACCCGGTCATAGCCGTGGCCGTGCATCACATCCTGAATGGCGCGCATCGCCCGCGTCGCCGCCGCCGCTTCGCGCGGTAGGCGGTCTTCAAGCCCCTCGGGCAGCAAGTCTGGGTTTTCTTCGGTCATGATGATGGGGCACTAGCCGATTGGGCGCAAATTTCGAGGTAATTTTCGATGGCGATTCGGACGGCTGCTGGCTCCGCAGAACGGGCCCGGCCTATGTCGGAATTCCTTACGGTTGACGAAGTTGACACAGTCCTGAGGAATAATTCAAATCGATCACTGGAGCAGCTTTGATCGACTGGGGCGATTACTGGCAAGAGCGCGGGCGGCGAAGGTTCGGGCATTTGCAGTGTGCCTTGGTAGCGGGAAGATGATTGCGAAGCCTTGCAGATTTGCACGATGTAGGAAAGCGATTGGAGGGTTCCCGGCGGAGCAGCGGCTATGCCGTTTTCGGCTTCGGCCCGCGCCTTTGCGGGGCAAGCGGGCGGCCGATGCGATCTGCCATATCGGCCAGCCATTC
>JBBRXQ010000405.1:0-3022 GCA_038238515.1 Sphingomonadales bacterium
GATAGCCACGCCGCCGCGCTGATCCTGCAAGGCGCGATCGATGCGTTGGCCGGCGCCGCATTTTGATGGCTTGTCGCAATAGGGAGTTGTCATGGCCCCTTCCCCTCGGCAGGGGGCAGGAATGACAGATAAACAACCCTCAGCCCCGATGAATTTCCAGCTTCCCGACGGGACTCAATTCGATCCGGTGGCAGGCGCGCGGATGATGAACAGCCACGGCCACACCGGCTTTCTGGGCATCGAATATGTCGGCCACGGCGAAGACTGGTTTGAACTCGCCTTGCCGTGGCGCGAGGATCTGGTGGGGATCGAGGAAACCGGCGTGCTTGCCTCCGGCCCGATCATCAGCCTGCTGGATAATGCCACCTCGATGTCGGTCTGGGCCAAAAAGCGCATGTTCGTGCCGCAGGTAACGCTCGACCTGCGGATCGATTATGTGCGCGCGGCGGTCCCCGGCAAAACCGTGATCGCGCGCGCCGAATGCTATCAGATACGCAGCAGCATGGCGTTTGTGCGCGGCATTGCGCACGATGGCGATATCACCGATCCGGTGGCGCATGCCGCAGGAATCTTCATGCTGGTGGGAGACGGCGAATGGTCGGCCAAGTGAACGCGCCCGCATCCCCCGCGCTGATCCTGCCGCCTTATGCGCGCAGCATGGGGATGGAGCTTGACCGGATCGAAGATGGCATCCCGGTGCTGGCGATGGAATATTCCCGGATCGCCCAAGGCCGCCCCGGCTATCTGCACGGCGGAGCGATCGGCGGCCTGCTCGAAATCGCCGGATTTGCCGCCTTGCGCGCCGAACTTGCACAGCGCGGCACCATGATGCGGATCAAGCCGGTGAACATCAGCATCGAATACTTGCGCGGCGGGGTAAAGTTGCGAACTTTCGCCATGGGCCGCGTGCTGCGCGCCGGGCGCCGGGTGGCCAATGTGCGGGTCGACGCCTGGCAAGCCGACCGCGACAAGCCTGTGGCCAGTTGCTGGATGAACTTTTTGCTTTCGCCGGAAAAAGCAGATTGAGGGGGGAGGCGGAGGCGGGGGCGGGGGCTGAAAGCCGACAGATTTTCACACCACCCTGCACGCAAGTCATCAGTCCGCTTTGAACGCAGCCAGTTCGTTTCCGCTTGGATCGCGGAAGTGGAAGCGTCGACCGCCCGGAAACGCGAATACCGGTTTGGTGATGGTTCCTCCCGCTTGCTTCACTGCTTCAAGAGACCCCTCCAGATCATTGACGGCAATGACCGCAAGCGGCGCGGAGGTGGCCTCGCTAGCGTCGGCCTGCAATCCGATGTCCACATCACCCGTCAATGTGCAGGAGTAGCTCGGGCCAAAATCGGCAAGGGCAAAGCCAAACGCGTCGGTATAGAACGAGCGCGTTGAAGCGAGATTGGATGTGGGTAACTCCACAAAGCTGATTCGAGACATCATTTGCCCTCCACAGGTTTCTTACGCGGCTTCTTGGCCTTCGGCTTCAGGCCTGCCGCACTGCGCGCCATCCAGAATCGAAGACTGTCGGAGTTAGATACCATTGTGTCCGGCAACAGGAGATAGCTCTTGCTCGGCGGATCATCAGGTTCATACCGCAATGGCGTAACGCCCGGCACCTCGCTGAGCGCCGCGTGATCCGCATCAGTCATTTTGAGCGCAAGCCCCACATTCGAAAGAGACGCGAACACCTGCCCGGCGGCATAGCCCATGATCCCGCCGAACATCGGGCGAAACCCGAGTTCAAGCTCGGGTGGACTGGCTGCCTCCATAGCAGTCTGTAGCATCTTTGGATCGTGCTCCACTGCGCGCACCTCCTAGTCGTCCGGTTGAGCTTACGCTCCTATGTCGCAATTGAACTGTTTTGGCACCTCATAGAATCCCAGCTTCATGTGGTTCCATAGCGAAACCCGCCATTCTGAAATCCGCCAAAGCCTCAAAAACCTGTTCCGACGCCAAGCGATCAGACATTCCTTCAAGTCGATCCCTTCAACTTCGCTCGACAGAAACGGAGTTGGAGCGACTCAGTTAAAGCCCCTCGATCACCACCACGATCCCGCCCTCGAATACCTCTCCGCCCGGCATAATCCGCGCCGCATCAGCCCGCACGCGCGCCAACACGGCGGCGGGTACGTTTGGTCCGGCCACTACCACATCGGCCTGCCCCAGCAGCCGTGCTTCGCTTAGGGTCAGGTCGTCGGGATCGCCTGAGCGCAGCGTGATTGTGAAGCGTCCAGCTGCGCCATCTGCGCCGCCTGCTAGCCACGCGGCCACATCTTCTCCGTCTGGCCCTCGCAAAGGATCGAGCGCCCCGCCTTCTTCCAGCGCGGCATCGAGCGCGCGGCGGCGTTCGGGGCCGGTTGGCCAGCGCGCGCGCATGCTGCCTCGCCCGGCAAACAGCGCATCGGCCAACGCGCCGAGGGTTTGCGGCAGCAGGCGTTCGAGCCGCAGCCTGAGCGCTTTGGCGAGGCCAGCGGAGGCCCCGCCGGTGCCCACCGCGATCATCACCGGGGCGCGGTCGATGATCGAGGGAGTCGTGAAATCGCATAGTGCGGGCCGGTCCACCACATTGACCAGCAGGCCTGCGCCGCGCGCGCGGATGGCATCGGCCCCGGCGGCGATTTCATCCTCGTGTGCGATGAACGCCAGCCGCGCGCCGATGTCGATGCCTTCGGCAAGATCGGTGATGATCTGCGCGCCGGCGCGCTCCAGCAGACGGCGTTTGGCATCGGCGGCTTCGCCATGCCCCAGCAAAACCACGGGCTGCCCGTCCACGCGGTGAAACAAAGGCAGCGCCGTGAGGCTCATGCGAGGCTCATGCTAGAAAATCCGGCACCCGCTCAGCGGCGAGGATTGTGGCGGGGTCGATCCTTTCAGCCACCACCGCCCAGCGCGCGCCATCAACCATGACTTCGGGGACAAGGGGCCGCGAATTGTAGGTGTTGGCCATGGTCGCGCCGTAAGCCCCGGCGGTGCGGAACACGGCGAGATCGCCGCGCGCCACGCTATCGATATCGCGCGCCATCGCGAA
>JBBRXQ010000406.1:0-3016 GCA_038238515.1 Sphingomonadales bacterium
GCGCTATGGATGAAGGGCGAAACATCGGGCCATGTGCTGCGCATAGTGGAGATCCGCGTTGATTGCGATCAGGATGCGCTTGAATTGCGCGTCAAAGCAGCAGGCCCAGCTTGCCACACGCTGGCGACAAGTTGTTTTTACCGCAGGCTTGGCCAGAACGGTGCGCTCGCTCCGCTGTTAGATTGACGCTTACGTAAAGGGCAGTTAGTGCGTGCCCTATGCATGCGTTGCCAGAAAACTCGAATCGCGATCATATGCCTGCTCACCCCGGCGATCATACCGGCGCTGACACTGGCGACCATACCAGCGACCATACCGGCCATCTGCATCAGCCTGATGCGCTGGCGCGCGATCATTTTACGATCTCAGACCTTTCGCTTGAATTCAGCGTTACCGCGCGTGCGTTGCGGTTTTACGAGGATGAGGGCTTGATCGCGCCAACGCGGATTGGCGTGGCCCGAAACTATAGCGAGCGGGATCGGGCGCGACTGGCGTGGATCATGCGGGCAAAGAATGTCGGTTTCAGTCTGTCTGAAATTCGCGACATGATCGACCTCTACGATCTTGGCGATGGCCGCGCGCAGCAGCGCCGGGTGACGATTGCCAAGTGCCGCGAGCGCATCGAAAGCCTCCAATCGCAGCAGACCGATATCGCCGCCACAATCGCCGAGCTCACCAGCTTTGTAGGTTTGCTGGTCGAGCGCGAAAGCGCCGATAACTATTAGCGATGCTCTACCGCTGACCCCGCCACATTGCTACCGCCTTCAGGGAGAACTAGAAATGCCCGTATTCAAAGCCCCGACCCGCGACACGCGCTTTGTCATCAACGAGCTTCTCCAGCTTGAAAGCTATGGCAATCTGCCCGGTTTCGCGGCTGCAAGCCGGGATCTTACCGACACCGTGATCGAAGAAGCAGGACGCTTCGTCAATGAAGTGATCGCGCCGATCAACCAGATTGGCGACCGGGAAGGCTGTACGCGCCATGCCGATGGGTCGGTAACCACGCCAACAGGCTTTAAGGCGGCTTATGAAAAGTATGTCGAGGCAGGCTGGGGCACGTTGGCTGCGCCTGAAATGTGGGGCGGGCAGGGCCTGCCGCATGTCATGAGCTTCACGATCGAGGAGTATCTTTGCAGCGCCAATCAGGCATTTGCGATGTATCCCGGCCTGGCCAATGGCGCGATCTCTGCGCTGATTGCCAAGGGTTCACCAGATCAGCAGGAAACCTATCTGCCCAAGATGATCAGCGGGCATTGGCTAGGCACGATGAACCTGACCGAGCCTCATTGCGGCACCGATCTGGGCCTCATCCGCACCCGCGCCGAGCCGCATCTGGATGGCTCATATGCCATCACCGGCACCAAAATCTTCATTTCCGCTGGCGACCATGATTTGTCGGAAAATATCATTCATCTCGTTCTTGCCAAAACCCCCGGCGCGCCCGAATCGAGCAAGGGCATATCGCTCTTCATCGTGCCTAAGTTCTTGGTCGAGGCCGACGGGGCACTTGGCGCAAGAAACGGTGTGTCTGTCGGATCGATCGAGCATAAAATGGGTATCAACGGCAACGCAACGTGCGTGATGAATTATGATGACGCGAAGGGCTGGTTGGTCGGCGACGAAAACAAAGGCCTCGCTGCCATGTTCATCATGATGAACGCGGCGAGGCTTGGCGTGGGCATTCAAGGTTTGGGGCAGGCCGAAGCCGCGTATCAAAACGCGGTGGTTTATGCGCTTGAGCGCCGTCAGGGCCGCGCGCTGACCGGGGCTGCAGAGCCGCAGCAAAAGGCTGATCCGATCATCGTCCATCCCGATGTGCGGCGCATGTTGATGGATGCGCGCACCTTCATCGAAGGCATGCGCGCGCTATGCAGCTGGGGCGCGCTTCAGGTCGATCTCACGCACAAGGCTGCGACTGAGGAAGAACGGCAAGAAGCCGATGATCTGATCAGCCTGCTGACCCCGGTGATCAAGGGTTATGGCACCGACATGGGCTATAAAACGACCACCGATATGCAGCAGGTTTGGGGCGGACACGGCTACATCGCTGACAACGGCATGGACCAGTTCGTGCGCGATGTGCGCATCGCGATGATCTATGAAGGCGCAAACGGCGTGCAGGCGATGGATCTGGCCAGCCGCAAGCTGGCGCAGAACGGCGGCCGCGCGGTGCAGCGGCTGTTTAAACTGATCGACGATGAGTGCGCTTCTCCCGCCGACAATGCTGCCTCGCGTTTGGCCGCTGAGAGGCTGAGCGAAGTAAATGCCGAGCTTAAGGCATCAACGATGTGGTTCATGCAAAACGCGATGACAAACCCCAACAATCTAGGTGCGGGCGCTTATGCTTATATGACACTGACCGGGATCGCGTCGCTTGGCCTGATGTGGCTGCGCATGGCCAATGTTTCTGCTGCGGCGCTTGCTGGCGGCAGCGATGACGCGCAGTTTTACGAGTCGAAGCTCATTTGCGCCAAGCACTGGGCCACTCGCTTTGCACCTCAAGCGCACGCCCTGCGCCGCGAGATCGAAGCGGGAGCGGAGACTGTAATGGCGCTTCCGGTGGATGCTTTCGCTGCGGCTTAAGGGCTGGGGTTTAAGGGCTGGGGTTTAAGGATTGACGGGCGGCGGGAGATGTCCCGCCGCTCCTTCACTCGGGCAGAAAGTCTGGCACCGACAAATACCGCTCGCCGGTGTCATAATTGAATCCCAAGATCCGGCTTCCAGCAGGCAGTTCGGGCAACTTTTGGGCAATCGCGGCAAGCGTCGCTCCTGAACTAATGCCCACCAGCATGCCTTCTTCGCGTGCACTGCGGCGCGCCCATTCCTTGGCATCGGCGGGATCAACCTGAATCGCGCCTTCGATCGATCGGGTGTGCAAATTTCCGGGAATAAACCCCGCGCCAATGCCTTGGATCGGATGCGGTGCGGGCTGGCCGCCCGAGATTACCGGCGAGAGCGTCGGTTCGACTGCCCAAGCTTGCATGGTTGGCCAATGTTTCTTGAGCTCCTCGGCGCA
>JBBRXQ010000407.1:0-3012 GCA_038238515.1 Sphingomonadales bacterium
AGTTTAGCGGCGCTGCTACACGAGTTCTCGCTTCGCCGCGCCGCCGCACCGGTGCGGTTTTGGCTACTTGTGCTTGGGGTAACCGGGCTTGTCCTGCTGCTCATCGGCGCGCTGGATTTAACGCAGCCGCGATATGAAACTGCGATCACCATAGCGGGTAGTGTATTGCTGGCGAGCACACACATCGGCAATTGGCGGGCGCGCGGCTCGCGCCAAACCCTTGAACTCCCGCTTAGTTGAACATGCACTGCGGTAGATTGCCCTTGATATATTGTATCATTGCGAATAAGGGCAATGTTATATCAGATCGTAAAGGTAAAATAATGCGTAGGGATATTCTGCTTTCCGCCATCGCCACGCTGGCAATCGCTTCGCCCGCTTTTGCCGAAGATGCTCCACCAGCGAACGAGACCTATCACAGCGAAGTGCCGGCAGATATTGTGGTGACTGCGCCTTATAGCCAAGATGTCAACGCGCGGCTTTCGGGAACCACGATCCTCACCGGCATCGATCTGACCCGCCAAATTCGCACCAACATTGGCGATACCCTCTCGCGACAGCCCGGCGTATCGTCGACATCATACGGGCCTAACGCTTCACGCCCTGTGTTGCGCGGCTTTCAGGGCGAGCGCGTGCGCATTTTGACCGACGGCATCGGCAGCATCGATGTGTCGAATACGTCGGTGGACCACGCCGTGATCATCAACCCTTTGACCGCCGAGCGGATCGAGATTTTGCGCGGGCCTTCCGCGCTGCTCTTCGGATCGTCGGCAATTGGCGGCGTTGTTAATGTGTTGAGCAATCGCATTCCGCGCGTTGTTCCTGACGAAGCCATCCACGTTCAGGCGATTGGCACTTATGGTTCGGCGGCCGAGGAACGATCTGGAACTGGCAAGATCGATATCCCGATTGCGTCAAAGTTTGTGGTCCATTTCGATGGTAGCTACTCCAAAACCAATGATCTTAAAGTTGGCGGTTTCCTTTTGACCGCGCCGCTGCGGGCGCAGGCGCTCGCCAGTCCTGATCCCGACATTCAAGATTTGGCATCGCTGCGAGGCCGCCTGCTCAATAGCGCTGCGAAGACTTGGGAAGTGGCTGGCGGCGCATCATATATCGACGATGGCGGCATGATCGGCTTTTCAGTGGGCCATTATGACACGCTTTACGGAGTGCCTATCCGCTTTTCGCTCGATCCGACGGTTGAGGCGGAGCAAGTGCGCCTAGCAGCCAAGCAAACCCGCGAAGATTTGCGCGCGGAGATCAATGTACCCAGCGGCTTTCTGGAAAAAATCAAATTCCGCGCTGGGCACGCCGCTTACCGGCATAACGAGATCGACGATACGGGCGCGATTGGCACCACGTTTCTGAACGACAGCATTGAATCGCGGCTCGAACTTGTCCAGCGCGACAAGAATGGCTGGCGCGGCGCGAGCGGGGTTCAATATTCGCTGCGCAATTTCAATGTGATCGGCGATGAAGCATTCGTACCCAAGAACATTACCAATCAATTTGGTGTGTTTACGTTGCAAGAAATCAACCGGGGCGGGTTCAAGGTTGAGGCCGGTGCCCGCTATGAGCACACCAGCTTAAGCGCTGACCCCAGCCCAACGATTGGCAATCCGCCCTACAGTTCGAGGTTCAATGCCTATTCGGGATCGCTGGGTGCTAGCTATGAAATAGCGCCCAACATCAGACTGGGGATCAATGGAGCGCACACCGAGCGTGCGCCAGCCGCCGAGGAACTCTATGCCAATGGCCCGCACGCTGGCACACAAGCCTTTGAAATAGGCAATCCGGCGTTCAAAAAGGAAATTAGCGACGGATTTGAAGCCACGTTTAATGGCAAGGGCGACGGCTACACCTTTGGCATGTCGTTCTATTACACCTCATTCCGCAACTATATTTATGAGGCCCAGACTGGCGCGGTCGAGGATGGCCTGCCCGTGTTCCAGTTTTTTCAAGCCGGTGCGCGGTATTACGGGTTTGAAGTCGAAGGCTCAGTCAAACTTGCGCAGGTGGGCACATTCAGCGTCGTTGCCGACGGACTCGCCGATCTGGTGCGCGCGCGGATAACCGGCGCAGGCCCAGCCCCGCGCATCCCGCCGCTGCGCTTGCTTGGCGGCATTGAGGCCCAGTCTGACACGGTTCAGGCGCGGATCGAAACCGAATGGACCGATGGCCAAAATCGCGTGACCGGGTTTGAAACACCCACGCGGGGCTTCACCTTGGTCAACGCGTCGCTCTCGTTCAAACCGTTTGGTGCTAAAAACAACACCAGCATTCTGGTCTCAGCCAACAACATATTCAATATCGAAGCACGCCGCCACGCCAGCTTCCTCAAAGATTTTGCGCCGCTGGCAGGCCGCGATATCCGCATCACCGCGCGGATCGCTTACTGAGGGGCCTTGTTGCAAAACTGACGGCGGGGATTCACGCAGGGAAACGAGTAGGATAGATGGGCGCGATGCCCAAACCTGGCGCACCTGTGTATCGCACGACGAACTGGCCCGAGTATAATGCGGCGCTGAAGCGGCGCGGGTCGCTGGAAATATGGTTTGATCCTGAGATGCACTGGCTCTCGACGCCGTGTGGTCGCCAGATGCGGTTTTCAGCCTGATGCCGTTTTCAGACAGTGCGATCGAGCTTTGCCTGACCCTGAAGACGCTGTTCAACCTGCCTTTGCGGCAAGTGACGGGATTGGTTTCGAGCCTGATCAAAATGGCGGGACTGGATTGGCCGGTGCCGGATTATACGACGCTGTGCCGACGGCAGAGGACATTGAAGGGCAACCTCGGCGGCCAGATCAGCTTGGGCGGGCTGCACCTGCTGGTCGACAGCACCGGTATCAAAATGACGGGAGAAGGCGAGTGGAAGACGCGCAAAGATGGCGCATCCTACCGAAGGCAGTTCCTACCGCAGGCAGTGGCGCAAGGTGCATCTCGGGATTGATTCTGGAACGCTGGATATCCGGGCCATTGAGGTGACGACGAATGCCATTGGCGATGCACCGAC
>JBBRXQ010000408.1:0-3010 GCA_038238515.1 Sphingomonadales bacterium
GATCTACTCAGCAAAATTAGAAGGCCCGCGCGAAGACTTGCACTTTGCAATTCTTGCCAATAAAGCCCCGAATGGTGGGACTTGGGCGGAAGTCGGAGCCCTATCAACACAGAAGCGGGTTGGCGTTGTCTATATTGCCGAGGGGCTTCGAAGAGTGACTGGTCTGGCGGTTGGGAAAATCTACAAGTTGCTCGACTCGATATTCCTATTTATCTCGTTACTTGCTTTCTTTTTATACCTAAGGATATGGTTTTCTGATATTTACTGTTTATTGGGTGTTATGTATCTGTGTGCCAGCTTACCGCTGACTTATTTTTTTCAACTCTTCCATCCTTGGGATCGCCTTCAACTTGCGATTTGGATTTTACTGCTTTATCTTGTTGCGACTCGCAAGTTCGTTCCGCTTGCTGTCTGCTTGGTAGCTAGTGTATTCGTTAAATTTGATACCATCTTGATGCCGCTATTGTATGGCATGCTCTACTTTAGAGGTAATTCCAAAAAAACCGCTGCGTACGAGACGCTATTTTTGATGTTTCTTTCTTTTGGAACCTATATTCTAATCGGGTATGCATACCCTGATCCAAATGAGATTTCCCGTTTTTCATTGGATGCAATAGGGCAGCAGTTGTCGACTAATTTGCAAAAATTGGCGATCATGCACGTAAAGTTCCCTCCACTGCTGGTTTATGCTTTGCCGGCCAGTTTGGCGTTGATTGATCTGCGTCGAAAAGGCGTTTTTACGCTTTTTTCTGTTGTGTTTGGTTTTACGTTGACTATTGTTTATATTTTGTTGACAAACTACGAGGAAGTTAGGACAAATATGGTGGTCCTGATACTTTTTATTCCAGCAGCTTTAATGACTTTGAAAACTTTGCTGGATACGAATTCGCCAAATTTCAGAAAAGAAGTAATTTCTGGATAAGTAAATCATCTAACTACCCTCTTTAGATATTTTTTTGCGCATTCGCTGCAGGGAATCTTCATGACTCGAATCATTGATCATTTTTACATATTGGCCACCATCGTGTTTACTGTTTATAGTCAGTTAATGATGCGCTGGCAGGTCTCAGCGGCAGGTGATTTGCCGGCTGATGGGGTCGGGAAGTCCAGGTTCATCATTGGGTTGCTTCTAAACCCATGGGTGATATCAGGAATTTTGGCGACATTTTGTGCAGGTGTTTCATGGATGCTTGCAATGACTCGGTTTGAGATCAGTTATGCTTATCCATTCATTAGTCTCAACTATATTTTGGTCATCGGTGCCAGTATCTTGTTCTTCAACGAAGCGATAACGCTTCCAAAAATTGCCGGAACCTTGCTGGTAATTATTGGCGTCATTGTGATATCGAAGGGATAGCTTGATGAGTCAAATTACTCACGGGTTAAGGTCGATCTTCTCGAATCCTCGGATTTATGATGCATTCCAGAACTTATTGGGCGCGGCAGAGATTCGGAAGGATTTGGTGCGTAATCAGATGCGCTTGAGCGCTGGGATGCGGGTGCTTGACATTGGTTGTGGCACTGCTGAAATTATTAATTTTTTGCCGCCAGATGTTGATTATTGGGGCTTTGACATCAGTGCAGCTTATATCGATGCGGCCAAGGTGCGATTCGGTGCACGAGGAAATTTTCATTGCGGAATGCTTGATAGCCAACAAGTCAGCCAGTTGCCGAAGTTCGATCTGGTAATTGCGCTTGGCGTATTGCATCACCTCAGCGATATCGAAGCCGATGGTCTTTTTAAATTAGCAAAGGCGGCTCTCAGGCCTGCCGGCCGCGTGGTTACGATCGACCCATGTTTCGTCTCAAGTCAAAGTTCCATTGCGCACTTCCTGATTGCAAGTGACCGTGGCAGAAATGTGCGGGATCAGGATGGCTATCGTGCACTGCCGTTGAATACCTTTGAAGTGGTGAACGGATTCATTCGCCGCCGCAGTCGCATCCCATACACCGAGTGGGTGATGGAATGCAGCAACTTACGTGAAGAATAGTCAACTCCAGATTTCTATTTTTCTCAGTAATTTTGGTATGTGACTATTCCACTGGTATTCGGTCCGATTTATGTCAGCTCCCAAGCATGGCGCTTTCGCCGCGCGGCTCTGGCTGGACTGTCGGCCTCTACGCGGTATTTTGGTAAACGCGGCTGCGCAGGGGCTGCGCAATCGGGAACACTAGGATGAGAAGCAGCACCTCTGTGGTCTATCGAATTACGCTGGTCGTGCCGGTTTACCGTGGCGAGACGACCTTGTCGTCGTTGGTCAATGAAATCTTGCCGTTGACGGTGGAGCAAGAGACGGCAGCGGGTCACCGTTTCGTGGTTGGCGAACTGCTGCTTGTCCATGACTGCGGCCCAGACCGTTCTGATCGGACGATCGAGGCACTGGCCCAACAACATGCCTTTGTTCGCCCGGTCTGGCTGTCACGCAACTATGGTCAGCACGCCGCGACGCTGGCGGGCATGGCCAGCGCGACCGGCGACTGGGTGGTGACGCTTGACGAAGATGGCCAACAAGATCCGACCGATATCGCAGCAATGTTGGACATGGCGATTGGCGAAGCCTTGCAGCTTGTCTACGCGCGCCCGACCAATCCTCCGCCGCATGGCTGGTTTCGCAATGCCTGCAGCCGAGGCGCCAAGGGCTTGACGGGCAAGTTGCTTGGTAACAAACATATTGGCCAGTTCAACAGCTTCCGAATGGTCGAAGGCGAGATTGCTCGTACGCTGGCGGCCTATTGCGGCAATGGGGTGTACCTGGATATGGGCTTGTACTGGATCACGGGGCGAATCGGCCATTGCCCGCTGAAACTGCGTGAAGAAATTGACCGTCCTTCTGGCTATACCTTCTGGAAACTACTGGCCCATTTTTGGAACCTGATCTTCACCACCGGCACGCGGCCGTTGCGCTTGATCACGATCTTGGGCTTCGGCAGTATGGTGTTGGCGATCGCGATCGCAATGTATGCGTTGTTCGGCAAGCTGTGGGGTAATGTGCCTGTTCAAGGCTGGGCC
>JBBRXQ010000409.1:0-2997 GCA_038238515.1 Sphingomonadales bacterium
CAAGGCGCGCCGCCCTTCAAGTCGCTGATTGTTCGCCATGTTCAATCCTTTGCGGCAACCCAGCGGATCGCGTTTTCAACGAGTTGCCTATAATGCGGGCTTTCATAAGTCGCTGGCCCATCGCCCGGTTGCAGATATACCAAGCGGCTGGCGCTGACTTGCTTGGCCCAGCCAATTAGGTTTGAGCCAGCGGGATGATCCCAGCCTTCGCGCGCGTGCATTTGGCCGCGCACCGCCAGTTCGGCCGACCAGAAATGATCGCGATCAAACGCCGCGTTTGAACGCAGCAGCGGGATAACGTCTGCCTCGAACACTTGCGCCAGATAAACCTCGTCGGTCAGGGTGAAGCGCACGGGCAATCCGGCGGTGACCGGGTGATCGTCCAGAACGGTCACTTCGTGGGTTACATCGTGACAATAGCCGCTATCGGGCACCGCCGCGCCGCGCACGTCGCCGGGGTGATAGAGAAATTGCCCGCCAAGCCATTCGTGATACGCGGCCCAGCTTGGCCATCCGGCGAGTGCATGATGCAGCGCGACCACGCCGATCCCGGCATCGAGCAGGGCCTGAAATCCTACCACCAGTTCCGGCTCTGGTTCGACATAGAGCGGCGCGCCTTCGCCAGCCTCGAAGTCCAGCCCCGGCATGTCATAAAGCACCAGCGCATCAAACCCGCGCATCCCTTCTGGCGACATCATCCGCGCGGCGGCGGGCTGATCGACCATGGTTGCTGAAATGCCCTCCATGCCCTGAAACACGCCATCAAACGCGGTGCGATCAAATGGATGGCCGCGCACCGCGACGAGGCAATTGAGCGGCGCATTGTGGTGGATGAGCGGCATCAGTGGGCAACCTTCACGATAACTTTGCCAATGTTCTTGCCCGAAAGCATCCGGTCATAAGCGACGAGCACGTTTTCGATGCCGACCGTCTCGTCAAACCGCACTTTGAGCCGTCCATCCTCCATCCATTGGCGCAGCACCGGCATGAATTCCGCGCCACGGTGGAGGAAATCGGGGATGAAAAAGCCTTCGATGCGCAGGCGGCGCATCAGCACCTGATCGAACCGGGCCGGGCCGGGCAGCGGCACATCGCTGTTATACGCCGCGACCATGCCGCAGACCGCGACGCGGCCATAATGCGCCATGTTGGGCAGCACCGCATCGAGCAGCGGGCCGCCCACATTGTCGAAATAAGCATGGACCCCGCCGGGCACCTGCGCCAGCCGCGCCGCGACGTCTTCCGCCTTGTAATCAATCGCGATTTCTGCGCCGAGCTCGTCGATCAGGTAGCGGCATTTCTCTGGCCCGCCCGCCATGCCGATCACGCGCACGCCCAGATTTCGCGCGACCTGGCAAACCAAGCTGCCGGTTGCCCCGGCGGCGGCGGAGACCACCAGCCATTCGCCCGGCTTAGCCGCCGCCACCTCTTTGACGCCGACATAGGCGGTCCATGCGTTCATCCCCAGCTCGCCGAAATGCGCGCGCGGATCGGCCACGGTATCATCAAGGATCGTGAGGCCAGCGAGCGCGGGGACCATCGTGGCATACTCTGCCCATTGGCCAAACCCGCGCACCAGCGCGCCGATGGGGAAGGCGGGATCGCGGCTCTCGCTCACCCGGCCCAGCGCAAGGCCAACCATCGCGATGCCCATTGGCAGCGGCGGCTGATAGCCATCGGTGCGCGGCCCCATCCACATCCGTGTGCCCGCATCCATCGAGAGCCAACCGGTCGCGATGCGCACTTCGCCATCGGCCAAGGGGGCCAGCGTTTCGCTCTGCAAACTGAGCGCGCCGACAAAATCATTGCCCTGTGGGTGGTTGTCTAGCCGCCAAAAGCGATTCTCGGTCATTGCGTGTCCTCTTGGCAGCAGATCATGTGAGCGACGGCAGATCTTCCATTCCCGGCAGCTCTTGCGGCACAGCGATTTCTATCACGCCGTTTTCTATCCGGAGCGGGAATGTGCGCAGCCCGCGATAGGCGTTGCCGCTGCATTTTCCGGTGACCAGATCAAACCGCGCGCCGTGAAGCGGGCACATGATCTCGCCGCGCCGGATGCGCCCCGGCGAAAGCCGCGCCGCCTGATGTGTGCAGCGATCGTTGAACGCGTGATAGCCCGCATCGGTGCGCGCGATCAGCACATGCCATCCCGCCACTTTTGCGGCGAATTTGGCATCGGCGGGAAATTCGCTTTCGGCGATGAGTGAGTGCCAGTTGTCGGTCAAAGCAGCAAAAACCTTAGGTCAGGAAAGGGCGATGGTGGTGAGGATATCCCCGCCGCGATAGCGCTGCGCCGCGCGCGCAACCATCGCATAAAACTTGGTCAGGCTGGGCACGGGGGCATAAAGTTCGGTCATATGGCCAAGCGCGGCAGAGGTATCGGCGAAGGCAAAAACAAACCCGTCGTGCATTTGGGCATAAAGCGCCGCCGGGTGTCCTGCATCGGCAAACTGCGCGAGCGCGGCATCAACATCATCGACGAACAGCGCGGTGTGATGCAGCCCCCAACGCCCGCAGCCTTCGGGATAGAGATCGCGGAAGGCCGAGGGGCCGGGATTGTTTTGCTGGACGAATTCGATCATCACTTCGCCCCATTGGCCATATGCCGAAGTGTGATCGAGCACGCGCTCGGTCCCCCGGTGGACGGCGCGCGCCAAGGGGATGTTATCGGCCACAAAGTATGGCCCCGATCCATAGAGCGCGTGATGTGCGCGCGCGGCGGCGCGCACATCGGCGCAGAAATACGCAACTTGCCGGATTGGGAGAGCCATCGGCTGCTAAATCGACGCACCGCCATCGATGCGGAATTCAGCGCCCGTGGCGAATAAAGACTCGTCGCTCGCCAGATAGACCGCGATGGCCGCGATTTCATCTGGCTTGCCCAGCCGCCCGATCGGATGGCTGGCGACAAAGCTGGCATAAAGCGCATCTGGATCGGCCGATTGCGCCAGCACTTTGTCGATGATCGGGGTGTGGATCGCGCCCGGATGGATCGAA
>JBBRXQ010000410.1:0-2988 GCA_038238515.1 Sphingomonadales bacterium
AAGGTCGAACTTGATACGATTGTTTTGAATGCCATCGGCATCGTCAGGGCGGCGGATCTGCGGCAGGGTCCAAAATGCAAACAGCCGCGCTCCGTTTGGGGTGGTCCATTCGGCATTTGCGCCCGTGAAGCCATTGGCCGTGTTTCGAAAACGATTGCGCGCGATCAAGCGGCGCGAACCCACGTCCATTGTGAACCGGCCCAGCGTCAGCAGGCCTTTGCCGGACTTCGCGCCCTTTGCCCAATTACCCAGTTCGATCCGCGAATAGGCCTGAACCAACTCAAGCGCATTGACATCGCCCGTGTTCACGCTGGAATTGGCAGCCTCGCCATAAGCGCGCGCATCCCAAATCTCGCCGCCAAAGCGCGCTGGCCCCGTATCGTATTCGGCCGCGAGGGTGGAGCGCACCGAAAACATCGTATCATTCAGCGCAGCATTTGGGCGGAATTGGTTGTCAATCGTTTCCACGCGGGTGCGCACTGTGGCTGTTATGGTAAAATCGCTTGGCGCGCCGATCGCCGCAGCTAGCGGGCCAGGCTTTCCAGCAGCAGGCACGGCGGCGATGCTGCTGGCGGCAATCAGCACAGCAAGACTGGCGCTTCGGATCAACGTTGATTCCTGTTCGGATTATGCAGTTTTCGCGCGTGAACGCGTGTTCGCCGCATTCTATATTCGAGCGGATATAGCTTTGCCAGCCTCAAATCATTGAACTAGCTTATCCGATCAGGCGCTGCCCCAGGCAGCACAGCGGGGATCCTGACCGATTAAATGGCGGCGTAGTGCGGCGCGAGCGAGCCGCTCGGTCTCGGCTTTGCGGCGAGCAGCGGCGAGCGCTACAGTTGGTGCTGGGCGGATAATCTCTGCATCATATTCGTCGGCGACAATCACACCGCAGGCATGGGGCAGAAAATTCTCGGTTTCGAGGCAAAACCGATCCAGATGCGGCGCAAGGCCCCAATAAAATCGGTCGCAATGATCTAGATAGTCGGTCCATTTGACATCACCAAGCAGATCAGCGCGGCTGACTTTGATTTCCACAATCACAATCTGGCCCTTGGCATCGATCCCCATCAGATCGGCCCGCCGCCCAGATCGCAGCGGCATTTCGGGCAGACACCAGATATCGTTGCGCGCAAACAAACGGCAAATGCCGCGAGCAACGCTGAGTGCTTCCCGCGGAGAAGGCGTCGGCAAGAGAGAAAGCGATGATTCGGTCACGCAATGCAGCATAAGAACAAAATTAGAACAGATAAAGCCCGCAGTTTAGACCGAAGACTAATACCAAGTCCCATTGATCAAAACCCATGCGCCCATTGTCGCAGGCCGATGGACATGATGCGCCAAGGCTGATCGACGAGTTTGTTCCAGGCGAAGCAGCAATGATCGACGATGTCGTCGTAGGATGAGAAGATGCGGTTCGACAGCCAGTTGTCGCGCATGAACTGCAAGACGTTTTCGACAGGGTTGAGCTCCGGGCATCTGGGCGGAAGCGGCAAGAGGGTGATGTTGTCGGGCACGACCAGTTCGGCCGATCCATGCCATCCGGCCTGATCGAGGATCAGAACGGCATGCGCTCCCGGCGCGACATGCAAGGCGATTTCTTCGAGGTGCATGCTCATGGCCTCGCTGTTGCAACGGGGCATGACGATGCCTGCAGCCTTGCCCTCAGCGGGACAAATCGCACCGAAGATCCAGGCGGAGGCTCGTCGCTGATCCTTGGGTGCACAAGGCCGAGTTCCCCGCTTGGCCCAGCGGCGCGTGAGTTTTGTCTGCTGACCGATGCGCGCCTCGTCCTGCCACCACAGCTCTATCGCGGTACCTCGCGGCAAGGATCGTCGGATTTTTGCCAGTTGGCCTGCGAAGTTTTTTTAAAATCGGCGATGGCACCCTCTTTTTGGCCATGGTGGCGGGGGCGGGCCGAGAGCTTGCGGAAGCCCAGCGCGCGCATCTCCCGGCTCAGCGTCTGCTTGGTGATCGACAGGCCAAACTCGTCCCACACCCACTGCGCCAGATCGATGAGGCGCCAACGGACCACGCCGTGCGCTGCGGGGATCGGACCTGCCTCCACCTGCTGCGCGAGCGCGCGGCGCTGTGCAGCGTTCAGGATCGAGACCTTGCCGGGGGCCTTGCGAGATAGCAGCCCGTCCGGTCCGTCGGCGTTGAAGCGGATGACCCAGTCCCGAACGATCTGCAGGGTCACACCAGCCGCCTTGGCCGCTTCGCTCCGGCTGTGACCATCCAGGATCAAGCTCAATGCCAACAGTCGCCGCACCTGATCCGGATCATCACAGTGCCGGGAAAATCGCCGTAAATCCGCCGATGTATAATCCGTCCGAACACCAATCGCAGCCGCCATCGCAAGCCTCCTCGTGCTTGCTCCGGTGAATCAGAAAATTACCGCCTTGGGAATCCCTCGCGTGAGTCAGGCTCATTGGGACTTGGTATTACGCCGAGTTGACGGTCGACGCCCGGTTCCAAGCTGAGGCACCAAATCGAGCAGCACCGCGCGCGCGGCTTTGAATTCCTGCCATAGTGCCTTGGCGGCAGCCAGTGTCGACCCGCCTTGTTTGTGCGCCACCTGTAACGCGGCGATCCCAGGCTCCATCATGGCTGCAAGATCGTCGACACCCTGCTGCGCCAATGCATACCGCCAGCCGCCAGTATCGCGCATGATAATAGGGAAGTTTCGTTCTTCCGGCTTGCGGAATTCGGGAGACACTTCCGCAAGATTGCTGACAACCGCAGCCCCCTCATGCAGCGCAGTCCATTGTAGCGACATAGCGTTCGCGCTCGCCGTATTCTCAGGCGCCAAACCGAGCGCGCGCCTCACGCTAGGCGCATGGCCAGTGCGTTGGGAACTAGAAGGAGGGTATCCATAATGCATAGAGCAACCCGGTTACCACCCGATCGCTACCAAACCTCTAAGAACATACAAATGTGGCATGAAAACTTCTGGCAAGCAGCGCCGCGCACTGCTAGTTCCGCAGC
>JBBRXQ010000411.1:0-2981 GCA_038238515.1 Sphingomonadales bacterium
TAATGTCACGCAGACTTTTCTATCGGCCAATGGCGCTGCTGCCCGCGCCATTTCGGCTTCAAAATGGGCGGGGCGCGGGGAGCGCGATGCCGCCACGGCAGAAGCATTTGCGGGCGCTTTGAGGCAGATCGCATGGGAACGGCGATCCGGCGCGATCCGCTAATCCGGCATCAGGCCATATTGTGATCAGACAATGCCGTGATCAGGAAGCGCCATGATCAGGAAGCGCCGGAAAAACGAGGCGGAACCGAGTGCCGACGCCGGTTTTGCTGGCGCACTTTACTGTGCCATCAAAGGCATCACAAACGGCCTTGACGAGGCTGAGGCCCAAGCCGGTTCCCCCGGTTGCGCGAGCGCCGCTTTCGAAGCGCCGAAACAGCCTCGTGCGCGCTGTGCGGTCCATTCCCGGCCCACGATCATCGATGGTGCAAGCCCACACGTCTGCGCCCGTGCGCAAAGTCCGACGCGCAACGCGCACCCGCAGCGCCGAATTTGGCGGGGCATAGCGAATGGCATTCTGCAGCAGATTTTCAAATGCACGCGCTAAGAGCAGGGGCTCACCCATGATGAACGCCCCTTCATCAGGAACAACAAGATCTACATCGAGGTTCTTGCGGCGAAGCTGGGTCCAGTGCAGCTCTACCGAATCGCGAAAAATGTCGCCCGCATCAATCGGCGCAAGCGCCAAAACATCAGATCGGGCACGGGCGATATCGACAAAGGATTGAGCTAGATCGAGTGTCCGCCGCGCGAGGCGCTCAAGATCTGCTCTGACCGGCGGATCGAGCATGTTGCCGTGCTGGGCGATCATGCCAATCAGCGTTGCCTGCGGCGCGCGGAAATCATGCGACAAGAATTCAAGCGCTTCTTGCCTGTCGCGTTCGGCGCGGCGGCGCGTGGTGGTTTCGTTGAACCGGATAATTTGAAACGGCTCAATCGCGCTGCGGCTGAAAAAGCGCGAGGTTTCGACAACGAACGAACGATCATCGTTAAAGATCAGTTCGCGCGCGGCGCCTTGTGATGATGTCGGCGGCGCAAAAATGCTCGCGGCCATATTTCCTGCTGGCACGGATGCACCAAGCCTGCGCATGGCAGCGACAGCGCGCAGGGGCAGCCTTTGTCCAGTATACGATAGAAAAAGGTCCTGCGCTTGCGCGTTGCGCATCACGATGCGGCCAGCCGCGCTCACCACCAAAGTTGCATCGGGCAGGCTTTCAAAGGAGGTTTCAATAAAGCTCTTGAGATCCTTGATATGGTCGATGCCTTGTTCAAGCTGATTTGATCGCCACGCGAGCAGATCGATGGCCGCCGGAGAGGGCTTCGAACCGACGAAGGTCCTCTCCTCAAGCGACAGACGTTCAACCTGGCGATCAATGAAGGCGCTCGCTGCCGAGAGACGATACCAACCCCAGACCGGGAAGAAGATCAGCAGCGAAAGGATCGCCGGGGTTGGATCAACCCACACATGATTGCGCAGCAGCAGCAGCGATACCGCGACACAGGCGCCCATCATTAGCACAGCGACGACGGCACAAATCGCCGGGCGCAGCGTTTGGAAAATAATCGCCATGCTTATAAGGACCAACGCCAACATAGGGCTGGCCCCCATCACGCCCAGATCGGCGATCAAGCGGTTCGTTATGATGCCCGAAGAGACATTGGCGATGGTTTCTACCCCCGGTGTCAATCCGCTCTCGTCGCTCACCGGAGTTGCATAGCGATCACCGAGGCCGCCAGCTGTGGCCCCAACGATCACAATCTTGTCTTTCAAAAAAGCTGGTGGCACTTCGCCTTCGAGCAGCGCGGCGGCTGGCAGCGTGACAAAGCTGCCGCGACTGGAAAATGCGATCCGCGCTTCTTCTCCAGAAAGCTTGGTACCCGCGCCGACCAGCGATCCGATATAGGCAAGCCCCCCATCGCTCAGTGTGACGCTGCGCAGCACGCCGTCTCGATCCACCGCGACATTCGAGTGCGCAGCTTGGCCGCCCGCCTGCTCAAAGATCGCCAAGGGTCGCTTGATCGCATAGGACGCGCCGTTCACGCCGGGGACTTCAAAAATGACTGGAAGCGCCAAAGCAGGCGCGGTCGCGATGGCCCTTGCCAATTCGCCATCCATTTGGGGATCGGATGGTTCGGTAAA
The DNA here is from genome assembly GCA_038238515.1 of Sphingomonadales bacterium. Classification (GTDB taxonomy): domain Bacteria; phylum Pseudomonadota; class Alphaproteobacteria; order Sphingomonadales; family Sphingomonadaceae; genus Novosphingobium. Next base: position 2,141 of record JBBRXQ010000411.1, read on the forward strand.
AAGCACATCGTAAATGATGGCCTTTGGCTGCGCCGCGGCAAGCTTGCGGATCAACTGGGCATGGATACTGCGCGGCCAAGGCCAGCGCCCCAGCCGGTCGATGCTTTGATCATCGATCGCAACGACAACGATGCCACGATCGCCATCGATGACCAAAGTTTTCGAGAGGCTATCGTAGATCGCATTGGAAACTGGCAAAAAGATATGGCTCGCCGCGAGGCCAATCCCTGCTGCGATGGTTAGTACAACAAGCGCAAACCAGCGCGCGTGGCTGCGGCGTTCGCTCTCTATTGCCTTGTTATTCAGCACTACCGCACGACATCGACCGTATGCGTTCCAGACGACACGATGCGCGCAGTTTCGCCGTCAAAGCGTGTCGAGGTGACCTTCCAGTAATACGTTCCAGGCCTTAGATTTGAAACGCTGATACTTTTCTTGGTCAACGCCGTGGAGCCAAGCAGTGGCTGGCTCATGTCGCGATTGCGCGAGAGTGTAAACTCAAAACTCTTCAGCTCAGGGCTATTCGAAACCCAAGAAAACACTGTGCTACCGTTAACGACTTGCGGCCACAAGGCAACCAACGGGCTCAACCGCCGCACAAAGGACGAATCGGTTGCAAACCCTTCAAGATTGATTTCATCGATCGCCGAGGAACGGACAAAATAAGCGCCGTCTGGAAGCCCGGCCACAGAAACCGACGGAGCATCCTCGCGCGATTCGGCCACCCGATCAACGAAACCCGTATCGCGCGCGACAATGAAGCGATAGGATCTCGCGCCTGCAACTGGCTGCGCCTGGAAAGTAAGGCTCGCGCCTTCCTGCAAGGCAAAGTCGCCGACCA
>JBBRXQ010000412.1:0-2978 GCA_038238515.1 Sphingomonadales bacterium
GCTGCCGCACTTTACAGCGCTTTATGTTGCACTGCGAAATAGGATAGCTTGGGCAGATGGACAGCCCGGAACCAGATTCAGATCGCGAGGACGAAGGGACCGGTTCCGGTTTCCGCAAAATCATCCATGTCGACATGGATGCCTTCTTTGCCAGCGTTGAACAGCGCGACGATCCCTCTTTGCGCGGACGACCTGTGGCGGTTGGCGGCTCGTCTGATCGCGGGGTGGTTGCTGCTGCGAGCTATGAGGCCCGCACGTTTGGAGTGCGGTCTGCGATGCCATCGGTGCGTGCGGCGCGGCTGTGCCCCGATCTGGTATTCTGCAGGCCGCGGTTCGATGTCTATAAGGCGGTGTCGCAGCAGATCCGCGCAATCTTTCTGAATTACACGCCGCATGTCGAGCCGCTTTCGCTCGACGAGGCTTATCTTGATGTCACCGACGATATCCGGGGCATCGGCTCTGCATCGCGGATTGCTGAGCTGATTCGCCAGCGCATTCGTGCTGAAACCTCGCTCACCGCCAGTGCGGGGGTGTCTTACAACAAGTTTCTGGCCAAACTCGCCAGCGATGAAAACAAGCCCGATGGCCTCTGCGTCATCCGGCCGGGCGAGGGGGCGGCCTTTGTTGCGGGTTTGCCGGTCAAACGGTTTCATGGGGTTGGCCCGCGCGGCGCGGAGAAAATGGCCGCGCTGGGCATCGAAACGGGGGCTGATCTGGCCACCAAAGACCTCGCGTTCCTGCGAAGCCATTTCGGAAGCCAAGCTGACTATCTTTACCGGGCCGCGCGCGGAATTGATCTGCGCAGCGTGAGGGCGGATCGGCCGCGCAAGTCTGTCGGCGGTGAACGGACCTTCGAGCGAGATATCTCGTCAGGGCACGCATTGCGCGAGGCGCTGGAGCAGACCATCGATACGGTATGGGAGCGGATCGAGCGCAGCGGCGCGCAAGGTCGGACGGTTACGCTCAAACTTAAGTTTATCGATTTTCAGTCAATGACTCGGGCGCGCTCTTTGCCCGTGGTTGTGGCGGATAAAAGCCAGTTTGCGGCTATCGCTCGGGCGTTGCTAGACGCAATTTTGCCGCTTCCACAACCCATCCGTTTGATGGGCCTCACGCTTTCAGTTCTGGCAGGCCCAGATCTGACAGGCCCAGATCTGACGGGCCCAGATCTGGCTGGCCCAGGTCTGACTGGAGATGAGCTAGCGCCGCTTGCTCCGCCAAGCCAAGGCCAGCTTCGCTTCTGACAGAGCGCTTTTACGCGCCCATTATGGCAGTTTTCCTCGTGCGCGATCAATCTGGCCCGGTGACCACCGGGGCGGGCGATAGGCGCAAGACGATAGCGCCGCATAGCGCGGACAGCGCCGATCCGGCAAGCACGCCCAGCTTGGCTTGGTCCGCAAGCTCTGGTTGCGCCGGAAATGCCAATGCTGCGATGAACAAGCTCATCGTGAACCCAATCCCGCAGAGCAGCGCCATGCCCCATAAGTGGGCAAAGTTGGTCCCTTCCGGACGCGGCGCAATGCGGAGTTTGTCGCAAACCATAACCGCAAAACCAATCCCGATTTGCTTGCCAAAAAATAAACCTAGAGCAATGCCAAGCGGCAAAGTCTGCCCCAGAGCGGCCCATCCGCCGCTGCCAAATGACACCCCTGCATTGGCGAGGCCAAACAGAGGGACAATTGCAAAGCCCACCACAGGCACCAGCGCATGTTCAAATCGCAGCAGCATGCTGTCTTTGTGGCGGTCTAGCCCGAGCGGAATGGTGAATGCGGCAACCACACCCGCCACCGTCGCGTGAACTCCCGAATGGAGCACCGCATACCATAGCGCGGCGCTGAGCGTGGCATAGAGGACGGGACTACGACCTCCGAATCGGTTCATCGCCGCCATGGCCACGAGAATGACGATTGCCGCTCCCAACCAAGCCATATCGAGTGTCGCAGTGAAGAATACGGCGATCACGGCCACCGCGCCAAGATCGTCGACGATCGCGACCGTGAGCAAAAACATGCGGATGGAGCGCGGCACGCGCGGGCCAAGCAGAGCCAGAACACCCATCGCAAAAGCAATGTCAGTCGCAGCAGGAATCGCCCAGCCACGAACCAAATCTGCGCTGCCCGACGTTACCGCGACATAGATCGCGGCAGGCACCGCCATGCCGGCAATCGCAGCAATCACTGGCAAGCGGCGCCGCTTTGGCTCTGAGAGCTCGCCAATCAGGATTTCTCTTTTTATTTCAAGGCCAACAACAAAGAAGAACAGCGCCATAAGGCCGTCATTGATCCAAGCGTGGAGAGTGTTGAGTTTGGCAATTGGAGACCATGGCAAGGCATCATGGAAGACAGCGTGCCAACCATCCGCAACCGGCGAATTTGCAAGCACCAAACCGACCGCTGAAAACACCATCAGCGCTATTCCCGGCGCAGCCTCACTGCGAAGGAATGTCCTGATCATTTGCGCTTGCCTTTGTTTTTTCGCCATTTTCGAACCATCTAATACAAATATCACATTGCGCTGGGGCGCATTATGAACATACTCGACTTCGTTCTTTTTGACTCTATCAAATGGAGCAAAGGCGCGGGGGCGTGAACATAATGCCATTTGTCGCGGATTTCGACTGGCTTGGTCATGTCGAGTACGAGTTGCTGCTTTTTTGTGCGGTGTGGTTCGCGATAGGTGCGCTAGACGAACTGGGGATCGATGTCCTCTGGCTTTGGTTGCGTTTAACCAAAAGAGTTCAAACTGGGCCGGCTCCTGATGATGCCGACGCGCCGCTTCGCGGCATCGCGGCAGTGTTTGTTCCAGCGTGGAACGAGTCTGCGGTAGTGGGCGCGATGCTTGCTCATTCCTTGCGGGTCTGGCCGCAAGCTGAATTGCGGATTTACGCGGCTTGTTATCGCAATGATACAAAAACGCTCGAGTCAATGATCGCGGCTGCACGCGACCCACGGCTGCGCATCGTGATCCATGATCGGGCC
>JBBRXQ010000413.1:0-2957 GCA_038238515.1 Sphingomonadales bacterium
ACTCAGGCGGCAAGTTACGGCCCGATGACCCGCCGCGCGCTCACCGCCGCTGGTCTGGCGCTGCTCGCGGGCTGCGCGGTCATCCCCAAACCGCGCGTGGTCGAAGCACCAAAGCCGCCGCCGGTCGAAGCCGATCCAGATTCCAATGTGCTGCCAACCGATGCCGATCGCCACCGCGTCGCGCTGCTCGTGCCGATGACCGGCGCAAACGCTGCGATTGGTCAATCGATTGCCAATGCCGCCACGATGGCCCTGCTCGATACCAATGCCCAGAATATCCGCATCACGACCTATGATACCGCATTGGGTGCAGGTCTGGCGGCCAACAAGGCGATCCTTGATGGCAACCGGCTGATCCTCGGACCCTTGGTTTCAGACGATGTGGTGGCGGTGGCCAGCGTGGTGCGCCCGGCAAAGGTGCCGATGATCACCTTTTCAAATGATGTCAGCGTGGCTGACCGAGATGTCTTCGTGCTCGGCCAAATTCCGGGACAATCGATCGCGCGGGTGATCGGCTATGCCCAAAGGTCTGGCATTCGCAGCATTGGCGCGATTATCCCTGCGGGCGCTTATGGACAGCGGGCCGCCGCGGCGATGACCGCAACCGCGCGCGACCTCGGGCTGACCATCACTGGCATCGAAGCCTATGATCGCGGCAACACTTCGGTCGCCAGCGCGGTGCGCCGGATCATGGCCAAAAGCGCGCCCGGCGCTTTGCTGATTGCCGATGGCGGAAGGATTGCGCTTCAGGCCGCGCCAGTGGCCGCCGGAACCCGTTTGCTCGGCACCGAGCTTTGGAGCGGTGATGCAGCCATTGCCAAAAGCCCGGCCATGCGCGGCGGCTGGTTTGCCGCAGTGGCGGACAAGCGCTTTGGCCAGTTCGAGAAATCCTATCGCACGCGGTTCGGCAGCGCGCCTTCGCGGCACGGCCCGCTAGGCTACGATGCGGTCTTGCTCACGCTGAATGTCGCGCGCGGATGGAAGCCTGGCACGCTGTTTCCCACTGCCAAGCTTTATGGCCGTGATGGCTTTGTTGGGCTTGACGGCGTGTTCCGCTTCAATGCTGGCGGCATCGCCGAGCGCGCGATGGAAGTGCGCGAGGTCGGCACCGGAACATTCCTGACAGTTAGCCCCGCACCCAGCAAGTTCGAGCCCTAAGCCCCGCAAAAAGGCGCGGATAAGCAAAGGGACCCTGCTTGCGCCGGGAGTCGCGTGTTCTATACGCGTTCTCATGTCTGATGATCTGTTTGACAAGCTGCCTACTAGCAGCCCCGATGAAGCCTATAATGGTTCCGCAATTGAGGTGCTCGAAGGGCTTGAGCCCGTTCGCCGCCGCCCCGGCATGTATATCGGCGGGATTGACGAGCGCGCGCTGCACCATCTGGCCGCCGAAGTGCTCGATAATGCGATGGACGAAGCCGTTGCGGGCCATGCGAACCGGATCGAGGTTACCCTCGAGGAAGGCCCCGATGGCACAGCGGGCCGGATCACTATTAGCGACAACGGGCGCGGCATCCCGGTCGATGAGCACCCCAAGTATCCGGGCAAATCCGCGCTCGAAGTGATCCTCACTACGCTCCATTCGGGCGGCAAGTTTTCGGGCAAAGCCTATGCCACCAGCGGCGGCCTCCACGGTGTTGGCGTCTCGGTGGTCAATGCGCTCTCGGTGCTGACGCGGATCGAGGTGGCGCGCAACAAAGAGCTTTATGCTCAGGAATTTTCGCGCGGGCTTCCGCAAGGTCCGCTGCAAAAGATCGGCAATGCGCCAAACCGGCGCGGCACCACAGTCACCTTCGTTCCCGATCCGCAGATCTTTGGCGATGATGCGCGGTTCAAACCTGCGCGGCTGTTTCGGCTCGCCCGCTCAAAAGCCTATCTTTTCGCCGGGGTGGAAATCCGCTGGAAATGCGCCGCCTCGCTCACCAGCGATGACGTGCCCGCCGAAGCGGTGTTTCAGTTTCCCGGCGGCCTAGCCGATCATCTGGCCGAGCAAGTGGCGGGCCGCGAATGCGTCACCACATTGCCGTTCGCCGGAACCCAGGATTTTCCCGCCGGGCCAGCGGGCGAAGAGATGGGCCGCGCCGAATGGGCGATCGCTTGGCCGCTGTGGTCCGATGGTTCATACTCATGGTACTGCAACACCATCCCCACCCCCGATGGCGGCACGCATGAAGCGGGCCTGCGCACCGCGCTGACCAAGGGCATCCGCGCGTTTGGCGAACTGGTCGGCCAGAAAAAAGCCAAGGACATCGCGCCTGAGGATATGATCACCGGCAGCGAGATCATGCTCTCGCTGTTCATCCGCGACCCGCAATTCCAAAGCCAGACCAAAGACCGACTGACCAGCCCTGAAGCCGCGCGCATGGTCGAAAATGCAGTGCGCGATCATTTCGATCACTTCCTCACCGACAATATGGACCGGGGCCGCGCGCTGCTGGGCGCGGTGATGGAGCGGATGGATGAGCGCCTGCGCCGCAAGGCGGAGCGCGAGATCAAGCGCAAGACCGCCACCAGCGCGCGCCGCCTGCGCCTGCCCGGAAAGCTCACCGATTGCACCGGCGAGGGCAAGGGCGAGACCGAACTGTTCATCGTCGAAGGCGATTCGGCAGGCGGCAGCGCCAAGCACGCGCGCGACCGCAAGATTCAGGCGATCCTGCCGATCCGAGGTAAAATTCTCAACGTCGCCAGCGCCACCAATGACAAAATCCGCGCTAACAACGAAATCGCTGATCTCGCGCTCGCGCTGGGCTGCGGCATGCGCAAGGAATGCAACCCCGACAATCTGCGCTATGACCGGATCATCATCATGACCGACGCCGATGTCGACGGAGCGCATATCGCCACGCTGCTGATGACCTTCTTCTTTCAGGAAATGCCCGAAGTCGTGCGGCGCGGGCACCTCTATTTGGCTCAGCCGCCGCTTTAACGGCTCACCAGCGGCGCCAAAAGCCTCTATG
>JBBRXQ010000414.1:0-2954 GCA_038238515.1 Sphingomonadales bacterium
GCGGCGACAACCTGATCAATCGCCGCTTCCATCATGGCGCGCGTAATCACCGGGCCATCCAGATCGGCCCCCAGGATCAGCGCGATCTCGGCTTCAGCTTTGGGCTGGATAACCCGCGCAGGCGACAATGCGCCGCCATCGGCGATCTGCATGTCGTCAAATAACACGCCAAAATCTGGCTGACCAACGCCAAGCTGCGCCTGCACCGCTTTGGCGGTCAATCCAATCTTGCGCCCGATGATCCGGCGGCCAGACTCTTGCCAAAACCGCGTGTTAATTGCCTGCACCGCATAGGCCCCATCGGCATCAACCGGATCAAGCCCATCGCGCATCGGCGGAACAACCCCGCTATCATACGCCGCGCGCAGCCGGACGGCGAGTTCATCATGCGTAACCGCGTTCGCGCTTGCCATCTATCAATCTTTCAAAATTTCCCGCCCCGACATTCTGGGTAGGCATTCAACGCATGCCATCAATCAAACCAGTGCGGAAGCCATCGGTTTACCGTTCGTTATGGGGTTTCAACGTAATATCTATAAGCCATGAATCGCAACGATGTATTTTCACAGATAATTGCTGTGCTCATTGCGTTTATCGCTCTTGGTGCCGCCCCGGCCAATGCGCAAGAGTTGCTCGCAAACCGCAGCTTTGAAACGCCAATAGCGCCGGCCAATGGCAACAATTTTTACACTGCGATCCCAAGCTGGACCATCGTGAATGTGGTTCCAGCGCAAGCTTCGCCGTTCAACATCATTCGGCCGTGGTCGGGCTATGCAGGCAATCCCACCGCCACGCCCGCGGGAGGAGGCACTCAATACCTGGATGTCAACTCTGCCTCTGGCGATCTGCGTCAAACCGTTACTGTGCCCTCGCAAGGCATGCTCGATTATAGTGGCTGGTTCTCGGTTCGTGACAATCAACAAGCTTTGTCTGGGCTGACAATCAATATCCGCGCCGCAAGCGGGGCGATTATCTCCACCGCAAGCACCAGCTTCCTTGCCTCTGATCCCATCGGACTTTGGAAGCAAGTGGCCAATTTCAACGTCCCGGTTGCTGCTGGCACGTATACATTTGAGATAATTTTGCCAAATCCGGCAAACTTCGATTTGGCGAGCCTCGTTTTCAAACCCACGCTCGCGGTCACCAAAACCAGTTCGGCGTATTCAGACCCCTTGAATAACACCGCAAACCCCAAAATGATTCCGGGCGGATTGGTGGAATATACCATCACCACCACCACCCCGAGCGCCTACAGCACATCGACCAACAGCATCACCGTCACCGATCAGACGCCGGCGGGAATGCGGCTCGTCGTGTCCGATTTTGCAGGCGCTGGCAGCGGCCCGGCCGCCTTCAATGCTGGGGCAACCGGCCTGTCTTACAGCTTCCTTGGCCTTTCCAGCGGATCCGACAACATCGATTTTTCCAACAATAGCGGCACAAGTTGGACTTATTCGCCCACACCCGGCAGCGATGGCACCGATCCCAATGTCACCACCGTCCGCCTGCGGCCGCAAGGCACAATGGCAGCAAGCTCAACCTTCACTTTCCGGTTTCGCTACACGATCAATTGATCGGCAATGCCGCTCCAAATCAACATGCTCGCCGATGATCCGGCCTCAAGCGGGCAACGGCACGCCCGGCGCAGCAGGCCGATAAAACCATCCAGCCGCTCCGATCAGCATAAGCAACAGCGGCAGCAGAAACACCGCTGCGCTCTCGGTCCCGGCGATCAGCCCAAGGTTGATGGTTGATAGCGCCAGTGCGGCCGCCAGACCCAATGCGCTGAACATCGGCGCGACAAACGCTTTTCCCTGTCCCACGGGCAAAGCGCGCCTGCGAAAAAACATCATCACCGCGACTGAAGTCAGCACCTGCATGGTCAGCACGCCCAGGCTGGCAAAGGCACCCGCCCAAGCAAACAGCCCGGCATAAGGATCAATCCCCATCAGCCCGGCGGCAACCACCATGCCCACGCTGGTCAGCGTTTGCACCATGCCGGCGCGGTGCGGCGATCCGTGCACCGGATGCAAAACGCCCAGCCGCGCATCACACAATCCCTCGCGCGCTATCCCCGAAACATAGCGTGCAATGGTGGCATGAAACGACAACAGGCAGGCAAACGTGCTGGTAATCAGCAATCCCTGCGCAATCATATGCGCCGGTTTGCCCAGCAGCATTTGGATTGGCGCAAGATAGAGCGTGCCCGAATTCGCGCCAGCCGCCGCCTTGATCGCGTCAGGGCCGTAATAAAGTGTGATCGTCCAGGTGCAAAAGCCATAGAAAAACGCGATCAGAATAATCGCAATGTAGGTCGCGCGCGGAATGGTGCGCGCTGCATTGCGCGCTTCCTCGCCGAAAATCACCGTCGCCTCAAATCCAATGAACGACATCACCACAAACACGATGCCAATGCCAAGCTCGGGGCCAAAAATGATCGAGGGCGGCGCGATGGCCAGCGTGATCACCTCCTGATGCGCCAAAATCGCAAAGCCCAGCGCCAGCAAAATTGCCACCTCGCCCAACATGCAAACCGCCAGCAGATTGCCGCTAAACGTCACCGCGCGCCGTCCGCACCAATGGATCACGGCGGCGAGCGGCAGGGTCAGCACCCACCACGGCGGCGACCAACCAAAGCCGCCCTGCAGCATCTGCGCCGCGAAAAATCCAAACAGGCCATAAGTGCTCACCGCGATTGCCTGATACGTCGCGATGGCCAAGGCCGCGACAGCAGCGCCCGCACGATTGCCCAGCCCCATAGTCACATAAGCATAAAACCCGCCTGCCCCCGTCACATAAGGGCTCATCGCGGTGAAGCCTGCGCTAAACAGCAGATAAAGCGCGCCGATCATCAGGAAAACAAACGGCACCCCCGGCCCGTTGCCATAAGAAAACGCGGCGGGCGAAGTGCCGAGCACCGCCGTCATCGGCGCAGCGGCGGCGACCACGAAAAA
>JBBRXQ010000415.1:0-2950 GCA_038238515.1 Sphingomonadales bacterium
AGAGTGGGTCAACGTTTTCCGAGAGCAATTGGTGCGTGGAGCGCGTTGATTGGCCAGGCATTAGTCGTGGCACCGATGCTGGCCGATGCCCAGCCCGGTTTCACCTTGATGCCGCTCATCGGCGCTCATGAACCTGGCAAAATTATTGTGGCCCAGACCCATAGGTCTAAGACTGATGTGTCCAAGATCACGGCGCTTAATATCACCGGGCCCAACATCATCAGGCTTATAATCTTAGGGCCCAATGATGTGGGGCCTATGCCCGAAGTTTCGCCGACCATGGTGTTCAGAATTCCGCACCCGGTTCCAGCGTCGATTTTGGATGGGCCACCGCTGGCGGTGATTTCTGCGCTGCCAGCGCTCGTGGTCCAGCATGCTGAGTTGCCCGCATTGATTGCAACCGCCGAGCCAGTTTCGCGCGTCCAGACTATAGCGGCGGTGACTTATGGTCCCCCAGCAGATTTGGCGGACTCGCCTTATGCGGTGTCTGCCGGGCAAAATTCCGCATTGCCGGACGAGGCCATGTCTTTTGAACAGGAGGCGAATTCTGCTCCGGACGAACGGCAAGAGCCGAGCACGCCGCCCGGCGATACCGAATCGCTGACCAGCGCCATTATCGCGGCACTGAAAGCCAATCCTGAAATCCAGATCGCGCTCGCGGTTCAAGATGACAGCCGTTACGGCGTGCATGAGGCGTGGGCTGGCTACATGCCGCACCTTGATCTCACGCTCGGCTATGGCCGCGAATTTGTGAAACAAGCGGGCCGCGCCGGAACGTATCAGATGCGCACCGAGGGCTCGATCACCCTTAACCAAAACCTGTGGGATTTCGGCGTTACACTCAATGACATTCGCCGCGCCCGCGCGACGTTTCGCAGCGCGCAATGGGCCACCCGCGAGCGGATCGAGGCCATCGCTTATGACATCAGCAGCGCTTATCTTGTCATCCTGCAGCAGCAAAAGCTCTATGAGCTCACCACTGCAGAAATGGATGCCACGCGCAAAATATTGAAAGTGGTGACGATCCAGAAGGAGCTTGGGCTGACCACTTCTGCTGATGTTGGGCGCGTTCAGGCGCGGCTGGAAAGCTTGCAATCGGTCTTGCTCGATCGCCGTAGCACGCTGGGGCAAGCGAAGAGCACATACCGGCGGCTGACTGGCCACGAACCGGGAATTGCGGTTGATCTGCCCGATAGCTCGGCAGCAGTGCCCGCTACAATTTCTGAGGCGGTGGCCGAGATAGACACGCGCAGCCCGCGCATGGCGCAAGCCGTGCAGGACCGTCTCTCGCTCAAACGCCAAGCCGACAGCCAGACCGGCAACTTTTTTCCCCGGATCGGCTTACAGATTCAGGGCAACCGCCGCGAAGATGTGCTCGGTCCGACCGGGCTGGCGCAGGATGCGCGCGCGATGGTCACGCTATCATATCGGTTTTTCAACGGCGGACAGGATCTGGCGATCCGGCGCCGGATCGATGCGCGGCTGCGCCAGGCCGATTTCGAATTGGAACGGCGCAAGCGCGAGGTTGAGCAAGACTTGCGGATCGATTTTGATGCGTTGCGCGCAGCGCGCGAGAAAATCGCAACGATCGATGCCGAAACCGCGTCATCGCAGAAGGTTGCGGATCTCTATCGCCAGCAGTTTCGCGAGAGCCGCCGCACGGTGTTTGAATTGCTGGACAGTCAGCAGGTTTTGTTTGCCGCCAAGGGCAACAAGATTGTGAACGATACCGCCCTGCGCGCTGCGGAATTCAGAGTTTTGCAGCGACTGGCTGGCCTGTTTGAGCTGTTAAGCGGCGGGCAAAAACTCCCCGATGTTAGAGGCGATGCCAAGAGCGCTTTTGGCGGTGCGATGGAGGGTGTTGGCGAGGGCGATATCAAAAGCGCTTCAGCGAGCACGGGCACTGACTAATACGTAGTCAACCGCTTGTCCGCTAACCATAAAAAAGCGCGGGTTCGGGCATGGTGAATCAAATATCACCAGAGGTTTGTATGGCCAAGACACATAGCGGCAAGAGCGCGGACGCAAAGCATGCCAGCGCAGCCCTTTCAGCGCGCATGGCGAAAGATGCGGCGCAAGGCGCGCATGACCCAAAGGCAGATGAAGCCGGGCTTCAGGCACCGCTGATCGGCGAAGAAAAAATTGTCGAGATGGACAGCGATGGCAAGGCGGTGCTCGGCTTTGCTTACAAGCCGTTCAAGGTCGAGATTATCGATGTCGATGTTATCCTCGTGTTTGGCGATGGCACCAGGGTGATCATTCCAGGCATGGCTCTGGCCGCATTCTCTGGCCGCAAGCCGATTTTGGTGTTCGACGACAAGGAAATTCAGGCTGATCAAGCCGTGGCAACGGTTGGCGAAATTCACCAGCAGGAAAACCCGGCCAGCCTCGCGCTATCCTCGTTCGATACGGATAATCCGGCTGAGAAAACGAGCAAAGATGCCCCTCTGTCGGTGCAGCCACAAGATGCCGCTGCGGCGCAGAGCCAAGCCGCTGCCGCGCAGGAATCGCGGCACAAATTTGACTCAGACGCCAAAAAGCTGACTGAAAAGATTAGCGACTCGCAAAACTCGGCTAGCCCCCCGCCGGGCGTAATTTCGGCCAAGGCGGTCGAACCCGCAGCCGACGATGCAATCGGCCCCGCCGGGATCGGCAAACTTGTGCCCGAGCTCAAGTATAGTTTGTTTAACGCCGAGGGCCTCACTCAAACAACAGTGGCCGGCAAACCGGTTTTGACCGGCCAAACCGGCGGGCCGGGTTCGGCAAAAGACGCCTCTTTTGCGGCGCAGTCGGCAGCCGAGACAATCACCGGCACATCCAGCGACGATATCATCAATGCCGATAATCCGGTTTTTGCCCCGCCGGGCTCGACGCAGCGCGTGCTCAAGGTTTCCGCTATGGTTCCCGCAGGCGGTCTCAGCCTCCTGAAAGTGCTCGTTCCTTCGCTGCC
>JBBRXQ010000416.1:0-2944 GCA_038238515.1 Sphingomonadales bacterium
ACACCGGCTGGTATGCGAGCCGCCCTCGGTGTTTGGGTTTTGATCGACAACAGGCTGAACCGGGTCAGGCACTGCACCATCCGGTCACTCGCCACAGAAGCAGCCCACGCCCTCCCCGCAGCGCCCCTCTTCGCAGGAGCAATGCAGGCGCCGCACCGGTCGCGCGATACCCCCCCACTGACCAAACGCAGTATCAGCGCACCGCCAAATCCAACAAGATTTGAAGACAAGTCCTTTGCAGGCCACCCCGTCACCCCGGGCTTGATCCGGGGTCCCGCCTTTTTATGCGCCGCACTCACTCTCGCTCAGCAATCAGCCCCGCACGCGGCGGCAAGGGCGATGTAGCGGTGGCCCCGTTCACCGCCATGATCACCCGCCAGCCGGGCTCCAGCGCAAAATCGAGCGCCTCATCGCCCAGATTGAACACGCAGCGCAGCGTCCCTGCGCCCCCGCCCTTGCCAGCGCCAGCGCCGCGATCAAAGTGCAGCAGCGGTTCGGGCGACGCATGGCTCACAAAATCGCCGCTGCGCAATTCGGGCCGCGCGCGGCGCAGCGCCGCCAATTGCCGCGTCAGATGCAGGATCGAGCCCGGATCGCGTTCCTGCACGCTCACCGCGCGGTCCAGATGCGCGTCCGGCATCGGCAGCCACGGCTCGCCGCTTGAAAACCCGCCATGCGCCGCATTGGTCTGCCCCGCTGGCCCAGCCCACGGGATCGGTGTGCGCGCGCCGTCGCGGCCCAGCGTTTGCGGCCAGTTGGCAATCGCTTCGGGGTCTTGCAATCGGTCAAACGGCACCTCGGCTTGCGGCAAGCCCAGCTCCTCGCCTTGCCAGATGAAGATATTGCCGCGCAGGCAAAACAGCAGCATCAGGCACATCCGCGCCATCGCATCTGCTTCATCCGGCGCGGCCCAGCGCGAGATCGCGCGCGGCGCATCGTGGTTGGAAAATGCCCAGCTTGGCCAGCCTTCGCCCGGCTCTCCCGCCTCACTGGCCCCCGGCCACCCGCCGATCACCTCGCGCACCAGCGCGCCGGTCAGCTTTTCGCCATACAAAAAGTTGAAGCCATAGGCGCTATTGAGCCGCGCATCCCCAGCCGTAAACGCCTTCATCTCGGCCTCCGCATCATCGCCGCCCACTTCGGCCACGGTGAACCTATCGCCCGGATAGCCATCGATCACCGCGCGCAGCCGCTCGATGAATTTCACGATATCGGGGTGCGACTGGTTATACAGATGCTGCTGAAAATCGAATGGCCGCGTGCGCCGCCCCACCCCTTCGGGTACCGGCGGATTGTCGGTTAACTCGCGGTGGTGCATCGCAAAGTTGATCGCATCGAGCCGGAAGCCGTCAACGCCCCGATCAAGCCAAAACCGCGCCACATCCAGCAGCGCGTCCTGCACCGCTGGATTGTGCACATTAAGATCGGGCTGGTGGGTCAGAAAGTTGTGCAGATAATATTGCCCGCGCCGCGCATCCCATGTCCACGCCGCCCCGCCAAACACCGATTGCCAATTGGACGGCGGCGATCCATCGGGCTTGGCATCGTGCCACACATACCAATCGGCGCGCGCGCCGCTCTGGCTCTGCCGGCTCTCGGCAAACCACGCGTGCTGATCCGAAGTATGCGAATAAACCTGATCGATAATCACCTTCAGCCCCAGCGCATGCGCCCGCGCCAGCATCGCATCAAAATCCGCCAGCGTGCCGAATATGCCATCAACCCCGCGATAGTCCGCAATATCATAACCAAAATCGCGCATCGGCGAGGTGAAAAACGGCGAGAGCCAGATCCCGTCGACCCCCAGCGAGGCGACATAGTCCAGCCGCCCGGTGATCCCCGCCAGATCGCCGATGCCATCGCCATTGGAGTCCATAAAACTGCGCGGGTAAATCTGATAAATCACCGCGCCTTTCCACCAAGGGTCTTTGCTTTCAGCGTTCATGATCTGCTTCATCCGGTGCGGCAGCGAAAAGCTTCGCTCGGTTTGCGCTATGCCTGCGAACCGGTATGAACTTCAACCTTCGATAGCGGCGCGCGCATTTTTGCAACGATGAGTGCGTTTGATTGTGCTGGATCGGCAGGTCTGGCGCGGGCAAGGGGTTGATCATGCTGCGGTCCTTTCGAGTATTGTTATCTTGGGATCCGTTTCTCATCGCGCTGATCGGCGTGGTTGCGGCGGCCTCGCTGTTTCCGGTGCAAGGCACAGCGGCGGTGTGGACCAAGTCCGCCGCCGATGCCGCGATCATGCTGCTGTTTTTCATGCACGGCGCAAAGCTCTCCCGCGCGGCTATCGTCCAAGGCGCAGGCAATTGGCGGCTCCACGCGCTTACGCTCGCTTCCACCTATGTGTTGTTTCCCATCGCCGGGCTCACGCTTGTTGCTCTCATGCGCGGCTGGGCCAATCCGCTGCTGCTATCGGGGCTGTTGTTCCTCACGCTGCTGCCCTCCACCGTCCAGGCATCGATCGCGTTCACGTCGATTGCGCGCGGCAATGTCGCTGCCGCCGTGTGCAGCGCGTCGCTTTCTAATATGCTCGGCATTTTCATCACCCCGCTGCTGGTTGCGGTGTTTATGCAGGTTCAGCGCGGCGTGCAGATTTCGGCGTGGCATTCGGTCACCGCGATCCTGCTGCAATTGCTCGCGCCGTTCTTGGCCGGGCATCTGCTCCGCCCGCTGATCGGCGGTTTCATCGATCGCAATAAAAAGCTGCTCCAGCCAGTGGACCGCACCTCGGTGTTGCTGGTGGTCTATTCCGCATTCAGCGCGGCGGTGGTCGGCGGCATCTGGACGCGGGTCAGCGCGCTCGATCTGGCCGAATTGGTGGCGGCGAGCGCGGTGATGCTGGCGCTGGTGATGGGGATTAACGTGCTGGTCGCGCGCGCCGCCGGGCTGCCGCGCGAAGACGCCATCGTGCTGTTGTTCGCTGGTTCCAAAAAAAGCC
>JBBRXQ010000417.1:0-2938 GCA_038238515.1 Sphingomonadales bacterium
GAGGGGGCGGGGGTGGGCTTCTTACGCGAGCGCGCCCGCAATCGCCGCATCGAACGTGCGCACGGCTGCGGCTTCATCGCCGCCCCACACGGCATTGCTGACTGCGAGGAAATCGGCGCCGGAGCGGACCAGTTCGGGGCAGTTTTCTGGGGTTACGCCGCCGATGGCGACGCAGGGCAGCTCGAACAGGCCGGACCACCATTGGAGCAATTCGGGCTCGGCGCGGTGCTGCGTGGCCTTGGTAGTGCTGGGGAAGAAAGCACCAAAGGCGACATAGTCCGCCCCGCCCTCGCCCGCTTCCATCGCGAGATGGCGGCTATCGTGGCAGGTGACGCCGATTTGCGCATCACGGCCCAGTCTGGCGCGGGCATCGGCCAGATCGTCGTCCCCCTGCCCCAGATGAACGCCATCTGCGCCGAGCCGCTTGGCCAAGCCAATGGAATCATTGACGATAAAGGCCACATCGCGGTCGGCGCAGATGCGCTGTAGCGGATCAGCCAGCTTGGCCGCGGCGTGATCATCCTGATCCTTGATCCGCAGCTGGAACGCCGCGATGGAGGCTGCATCGAGCGCGCGGGCAAGTCTGGCGGGGAAATCGCCGCCCACGTCGAGCGGCGAAATCAGGTAGAGCTGGCAGGAAGTTTCAGGCATGCGCCAAGCCTTAGACGGCCAGACTTTAGCCTGCAATTATTTAGGCGGTCTTCACGGTTGAACCGGCGTGTATCTCATCAATAGCGCCGCCCAGCGCAGCGTCGAATTCAGCGTCGCTCATTTGGTTGCGCAAATCTTGGAGCAGCGCGCGGCTAAAGCTGGCAATGATGCCGTGGTTTTTGGCAAGCTCGGCGCAGGCTTCGGGGCGGCCATAGCCACCCGACAGCGCGACAACGCGCAGCACTTTGGGATGGTTTACCAGCGGCGCAAATGTGCCCGGCACGATCGGCAGCGACAGCTTGAGCATCACCTGCGTGCCTTCGGGCATGGCATCCAGCGCCTTCAGCGTTTCATCGAGCAGAATGGCGTCACATTCTGCGCGGGTTTCGCTCTTGATGTTCACTTCTGGCTCGATAATCGGCATCAGGCCGTGCGCGAGCACTTGCATGCCGATCTCGAACTGCTGCTTCACAATCGCGGCAATGCCATCGCGATTGGCCGAATTGATGACCGAGCGTTCCTTCGTACCAAACACGCCGAGCGCTTTGGATTTGGCCAGCAATGCGCCCAATTCGGGCATTGGCTTCATCAGTTGCACGCCGTTTGCTTCGTCTTCCAGCCCCTTGTCGATCTTGATGAAGGGCACCACCCCGCATTCAATCAACGCTTCGGGCAAAGGCGCGCCATCGAGGTGGCCGTCCATCGTTCGCTCAAACAGGATCGCACCGAGCACTTTATCGCCGTTGAACACAGGCGAGCGGACAATCCGGCAGCGCATATCGTGGATCAGGCCGAACATTTCCTCGTCAGAGCCCCACGCACCGTCTTCGATGCCATAGCCCATCAGCGCCTTGGGCGTTGATCCGCCGCTTTGATCAAGCGCGGCGATGAAGCCTTGGCCGGCGGCGATCTTGGCGGTCATTTCGGCGTGCTGCATGTTTGTCCCCTACCCAGCTTTACTTTACGCATTACTTTACGCATTCGAATGCAGCCGCACCATAAACAGATCAAGGTTGCACTGCAACATAAGCAATGAGGTTTGGATCAGGTTAACGCTTCGTCCCGGATCGATCCTTCTGGGTCTGCGCCGAGCCAATGCCGGGTGAGATATCTGCGCACAGGGCGATCAAACATCTCTGTCAATAACCATGCCGAGGCCACGGTGACGACCAGATAGATTGGCAGAAAATCTATGCCTAGCAGGCCAAAACTGTGCGCCGCTGCAAAGCAAATGCTGCCGGTGAGCGTGTGCACAACATATACCGCATAAGATATTTTCCCGAGCCAAGCACCCGCGATTTCGAGCATTTCTGGAGGTTCGACGCTGGCACCGATGAAAACTAGCAGCGGCGATAGCGCCATGATGAATGCAAAATCATACGCCAAGCGGGACGCCGCCGGAACTGTAACGATCATTGCGGCCACCGTAATGATGCAGCACACCAGCGAAATTTCCGATGGAAGCCGCACGGACATGGCCGGCAACCGCGCGATCAGTATCCCCGCGCTGAATGAAAAACACATCCGTGCTGCGCCGATTTCAAATCCGAGCCAGCGCGAGCCATATTCCAGCACCGACCGATCAGAGGTTGGCGGTTCGGGCGGGTAATTCAGCGCGGCGGCAATGAGGATCAGGGCGAAGGCGGCGGTGAGCCATGCAAGCCAGAAGCGCGGCAGGCGAAATAGACCCAGCGCGAAGGTGATGCTCGCCGCGCCCTCAAGAAACATTGTCCACGCTTGCCCATTGATGGGAAACACATTGGGGCTGATCGGCGCGGGCAACATCGCGAGGTTAAGCGGAAAGTAGGTGAGCAGCAGGGGGAGCGGAATGTGCCCCGGCACCTCGCGCAGGCTGCGCGGGAGCAAGACGAGGAAAAACAGCACGACCCCGGCCATATGCAGCGGATAAAGCCGGATTGCGCGTTTGATAAGAAACGCGCGCGCACTGCTTCCGGCATTCAGGCCCAGCGCATAGTGCCGCGTGAGCACAAATCCCGAAAGCGCGAAAAAGAGATCGACCGCGAGATAGCCGCCGGGGGCGAGCACGGATTTATAGTGAAAAACGGCGACGGTTAGAGCTGCAAACCCGCGCAAAACATCGAGGGTTTGATATCGCGCGGGCGCTTGCGGTGGCTCTATGATAGGGATTTTAGGCCTTGCACAGCGCCGCCACGCCGGGAAGCTCTTTGCCTTCCATCCATTCGAGGAAGGCACCACCCGCCGTGGAGATATAGCTGAAATCCTGCGCGACCCCGGCATGGGCGAGCGCGGCGACGGTATCGCCGCC
>JBBRXQ010000418.1:0-2922 GCA_038238515.1 Sphingomonadales bacterium
CTGGTCATCACCTCAGCTTCATCCAGCCCTTCGGTATGGCTGGGGAAAAACGCGCGGTGGCCCCAATTTTGCCCGCCCCGGATGAAGAACGCCTGAATCGCGACATGGCCGCCCTTCACTGCCAGCGCAAAAACATCAGCATTGCCGACCCCCTCAGCGTTGATCGCCTGACTACCCTGAATAAAGGTGGCCGCACGCAGCCTGTCGCGAAGCATCGCCGCGCTTTCAAAATCGAGCGCGGCAGAGGCTTGCGCCATTTGGGTCTCAATCTCTTTTTGCACCGCGCCCGATTTGCCGCCGAGGAAATCTTTGGCTTGGCGCACCAGTTCGCCATAGGCATCGGAGGTGATACGATCGACGCAGGGCGCCGAGCAGCGCTTGATCTGATAGAGCAGGCAGGGCCGATCGCGCCTGCTCATAAAGCCATCGTTGCAGCTTCTGAGCAAAAACAGCTTTTGCAGGGCATTGATCGTAGTGTTCACCGATCCGGCGCTGGCGAAGGGGCCATAATAATTGCCCTTCTCCCGCCGGGCACCGCGATGCTTCTGGATGCGGGGAAAGTCATGCCCCGAACGCAGCAGGATGAACGGAAACGATTTATCATCGCGGAGCAGCACATTGTAAGGCGGGCGATAGCGCTTTATCAGTTGCGCTTCGAGCAGCAGCGCCTCAGCTTCCGAATTGGTGGTGATGATCGTGAGCGCGCGGGTTTGGCTGACCATCCGGCGCAGCCGATTGGGCAGCCGCTCCACTTGGGTATAATTCGCCACGCGGTTTTTCAGCGCGCGCGCCTTCCCCACATAGAGCACATCACCGCGCGCATCGAGCATCCGGTAAACACCCGGTCGCGGGCGCAGCGTTTGCACCACTTCGCGGATCGCGGCGATCCCCACCTCGATATCGGGCTGATCCGCGCCGCGCAGCGTGTAGCTGGCCTTATCCTCGTTAAAACGGTCGGAGGATTGCCTGTCCGGTGGGATTTGCGCGCTGCTCATGTTGGCCCCAAGATAGGCCGTCGGTGCGCCTTTGGGGAGAGACGCCGCGCATTTATCCACGCGCCCCGCAATTTCAGGGAAAGCAGCGCTATCCGTGATTACCCTTAATCGGCGATCAAACGGGTATCAACAATTCGAGTGCATCTCGGCACGTGATGCCGAAATCTGCGAAAATCTGCGAGATCGACGGCGCGCGGCGCAACAATCCGCGCGTGCGCCTTCATATCCCCGCCATGGTCCAGTTTGCCTCTGGCCCCATACCCTGCCAGCTCGACGATATTTCGCAACGCGGCGCGCGCATCTCGCGGATCGAACCTGCCGAGCGTGCATCGCGTGCAGGAACTATTTGCGTACTCCAAGTTACCGGCATCGAGGCCTTTGGCAAAGTGGTTTGGTCGACCAAAACAAGGTGCGGGCTGCTGTTTGACGAGCGGATGCCGCTTCACGATGTGGTCGCGGTGCGTCATTTCAACGAGCAAAAGGCCGAAGCGGAAGCCGTTCAGCGCAGCCGAATGGGGCGCACGGTATTGCGGGTCCTCCGCTCTATGTGATCCTTGCATCATCCGGAAAAGCTCTGTGTTAGAGCACCTTTCGACCGAAACATGCGTGCTCTTCCCTAGCTAGCGGTCATCGCAGTCTCAATGATTGGCGCGTACCATGCGTGATCATGCCTATGCCGTCCAATCAGACCAATGACCCCGAAATCCGCACAATCCGGCGAAGTGATTCGCGCGTGCGGTTAGACGTCCCGGCAAAATTGCAGTTGCTCAGCGGTTTGAAATCGTGCCGCCTCGTCAATCTGTCGCGGCGCGGCGCGCGCGTTCTCCTTGCGGAGCGCGCGCCCATCGTCGGGGCCAGCGGTGTTCTGAAAATTTGCGGGTTTGAAGCATTTGGTGACGTAATCTGGTCGCGCGCAAGCGAATGCGGGCTGCGGTTCGATGCATCCTTGCCGCTGGAGAAGGTTGTCACCGTGCGACACTTCAGCGATCGACAAAGCGAGTTAGATGCGGCTCAGCAGCGCACGATGGTGCGCAATTTTGTTCAGGGCCGCCCCGCCAGCTAAGCGTTGCATCAACGCAATCAGCAGCATTTTCCGCGCGGGCTTCCCTTTTGCACGATGTCCCGCTATTGGCCCGGCACGCAGCGCGCCCTTGCGCTCCATGAGCATGATTAGTGCTCCCACCAAGAAGGCAGCTGAAAACGCCTATGGCGAAAGAAGAACTCCTCGAGATGCGCGGCCAAGTGGTCGAACTGCTCCCCAACGCGATGTTTCGCGTGAAGCTCGAAAACGATCACGAAATTCTGGGCCATACGGCGGGTAAAATGCGCAAGAACCGCATTCGCGTGCTGGTTGGCGACGAAGTCTTGGTTGAACTCACGCCATACGACCTGACCAAAGGCCGCATCACCTATCGGTTTATGCCAGGTCGCGGTGGCCCCGGTCAATTTTAACGTCAATTCTGAGGCTGATTTCGATCTGGGCATCGGTGTGATGCCTGCTGCGTCAGCCGCTTCTTCTGCTTCCCTCCCCCGCCCCCCGCTGGTGTTGGCATCGGCCAGCCCGCGCCGTCTTGATCTGCTCGCGCGGCTTGGCGTGATCCCCGACCATGTGATCGCTGCAAATATTGACGAAGCCCCGCTGAAGGGAGAATTGCCGCGCGACCATGCGATCAGGCTTGCCGCTGAAAAAGCCACAGCGGCCGCGGCCATCGCTCCCGGTTGTTTAATCCTTGCTGGCGATACCGTAGTCGGCGCAGGCCGCCGGATCCTGCCCAAAGCTGAAGACGAGCAGACCGCCCGCCGCTGTCTTGCGGTGCTTTCAGGCCGCCGCCACCGTGTCTATTCCGCCGTCGCGCTGCTCGCACCCGATGGCACGCTCCGCGAGGCGCTGAGCGAGACCATCTTGCGCTTCAAGGTGCTGAGCGCC
>JBBRXQ010000419.1:0-2915 GCA_038238515.1 Sphingomonadales bacterium
ACAAAGTCGGCGCAGAAGATCTGCTGGAAGACATGCAGAACGGCAATCTCGATTATGGCCGCGTGATCGCCACGCCGGATATGATGGGCATTGTTGGCCGTCTCGGCAAAGTGCTCGGCCCCAAAGGCCTGATGCCAAACCCAAAGCTGGGCACGGTAACGCCAAATGTGGCGGAAGCAGTGAAAGCAGCCAAGGGCGGCCAGATCGAATTCCGCGTTGAAAAGGCCGGGATTATCCACGGCGGCATCGGCAAGATGAGCTTCACCAACGAAGCGCTGCGCGCCAATTTCGATGCGTTTGTTGATGCCATCGTTAAGGCAAAGCCTGCTGGCGCCAAGGGCAAGTATGTCCGCAAGGTTGGCATTTCATCGTCGATGGGCCCTGGACTCAAGATCGATGTAGGCCAAGTCTACAACAGCTGATCTAAGCCGCGTAACGAACAAACGAAAAAGGCCGGGCGGGGGAAACCTTCCCGGCCTTTTTCATGCGCGCCTCTTTCGCTGCGCCTTTCTGGCGTGCAGGAGGCGCAGATGGCCGAAGAACCCTCCAGCCCCATCGACGAGAGCAACCCAGTCCGCCGTGCGCGCGCGATGGTCGAAGCCGAAGTCCCGCCCGAGCGGCGCGGCCCCGGCTGGGATCGCCACTGGCGCGAACTTGAAGCCTATGCCGAAGACGCAGGCGAATGGCGTGTGCCTGATCCGCGCAGCGACTAAAGCGCTCTAGGCGCAACATATGCGGGGTCGTGCGTAAACGGCAGCGTATCGCCGGTCCGCAACGCTTCGAGCACCGCCGCAAAATCAGTTTTGCAGCGAAAGCCAAGTCGCTGCTCGATCAGCGATGGATCATACACCCGCCCGATGGAGCGCGGCAGGGTCCAGCCGCGCGCCGCAAACAGCCGTGCAGCATCAGGAAAGTGACGGGCAATTACGGCAGGCGCATTGGCTTTGAGTTGCGCGGCCTCCTCGCGCACAAATGGCGGCGGCGCGCTGACAAGAAACAATCCAAAGCCCAAACCGGCTGCGCCATCCAACGCTGCCAAATGCGCCTCGGCGGCGTCTTCCACCGTCAGCCGGCGGTGCAGAAACTCGATGGCTTTGAGGTTTTCGCCCGAAGGCTTCTGCAAAGTATCATCATCCTCGGGGAAAAACCGGGACGTTCGCAACACGGCGCAATTCATGCCGTGTTCCTCGGCATATAAGCGGCAAAGTCCTTCGGCGGCCAGCTTCGTCACGCCATAAATATTGCGCGGGGCCAATGGCGCGGCATGCTCATCAAGCCATACGGCGGATTGGCCCACCTCGGATCGGATGCCGCGGCTAATCATCAGCGAGGTGGTCGATGTCATCACAAAGCGGTCGTGCCCCGCTGCTTTTGCCATCTCCAAAAGGTTGAGAGTGCCGGTCACATTTACATCGACAAAGGCTTTGGCGGGAAAGCGCGCGATATCAGGTTTGTGCAGCGCGCCCGCGTGGATCACCGCATCGATCCCCAGCGCAAAGGCGCGCGCCACAACAGCGGAGTCGGCAACCGAGCCAACCACTTGCGTGTCTGGCCCTGCTGCAATGTCCAGGCCGATCACGGAATGGCCCGCAAGCCGCAACCGGGGCGCAAGAGTGCGCCCCAGCCAGCCAGATGATCCTGTTAGCAAAATTCGCATCAGCGCCTCCTATTAAGATTGGCGCGGGTGTAGCATTCGACCACCAGACTGATCGTGCGCCCATCCGCCAGCCGCAGCACCGCGCTGTGCGAAAGCACCGTACCAGCGGGACATTCGGCGCTCCGCCCGCGCTGCGCCGTCAGGCGCTCGCGCTTGAAACCCAGCGGGCTAACCACTTTGCCAAACGGGATCTGCGTGGTCTCCAGTGTCTGGTTCATCGCCGCCGTCAGCCGCGCGGGCACATACCAGTTTTTGGCGTCTGACAGCGTTTGCCCGCCGCACATCAGCCGCACATGGCGAAACGCGATAGAATCACCGGGGCCAACCCTCAGCGCCGCCAATGTTGCTGCCGATGGTGTTTCAGGCGCGGCGGGGTCCGGCACCGCGCGAATTTGCGGCGGCTCGGCAATTTTGCGGACCGCGCACCATTCGCTCAATGCCGCAGTGGCGCTGTCATTCGCGGCAAGCGTTGTTTCCAGCCGGTTCAGCCCGGGTGAACAAGCGCCGAGCAGCGTCACCACCATTGCAACATGCGCCGCGCCTTTCAGATGCCGCCTGCAATCGGATCCCGGCCCAGCGCGGTGAGGCTCTCTCCCAGCGCGCTGCCGCAGGCGCTGAGCTGATCTTGATCAACCGAGCGGATCACGAAATTCGCGCCGATCCGGCCTTCGCGGAAAAACGGGTAGCTGCCAATCTGGCAGCCCTCATAAGCGCGCTCGGTGTCGCCCAGCAATTCGGCCACTTCGCTTTCAGCCACCCAACAGCCCACGGTGAGCGAGAGCAGCGGCAGCCCGCCTTCGAGCGTGCCGGTCAAGCCATCGAGCATTTGCGCGGTGATGCTTGGCACCCCGGCCATCATGAACACATTGCCCGCACGGATGCCTGGCGCGCCCGACATGCGGTTTTGAATCAGATCCGCGCCATTGGGCACACGCGCCATGCGCAGACGCGCTGGATTGATTCCGCCGCGCGTGGAATAATAGCTCACAAGCATCGCCTCTGCGGCAGGGTGAATTACAACGTCGACCCCCAGCGCTTCAGCCACTGCATCCACGGTGATGTCATCGTGCGTGGGGCCGATCCCGCCAGTGGTGAACAAATAATCATTGCGAGCGCGCAGGGTGTTAACTGCCTCGATAATCGCAGCCATATCATCGGGCACCACGCGCACTTCGCGCAGACGGATGCCTTGCACCCCAAGCCACGAAGCGACTTGCGCGATGTTTTTATCCTGCGTCCTGCCGGAGAGGATTTCATC
>JBBRXQ010000420.1:0-2903 GCA_038238515.1 Sphingomonadales bacterium
AATGCCGCCGGTTTGGCCCTGCCACACCAGATTGGCCTGCCCCGTCCAACTATCGCGCACAGCCGAGCTATTATATCCATCCAGCGAAACCGTTTGCGCTGCTGCATTAATTGCAGCTCTGGGAAATACATTGCCATAATATTTGTCGGTATGGCTGTATTGGCCGCTCACGCTCAGCGTCAAATTCTGCGCCAATTCCTGATCGACCCGCACTTGCGCGATATGCGCCTTTACCGTGGCCACGTTGATATCGGTGCGGCCAAAGAATGTGGAAGTATAGCCTTCGACCGGCACCCCGCCCAGCGAGGGCACTCCGCGATCGGTCACACGGCGGTCATCGTCATAGGTATATGACAGCGTGATGCGCGTTGCCGGGCTGGGTTCAAACGTCACTTCGGGGTTCACCCCGATGAAGCGGCCATTGAACGCCTGCCGGTGATTGCGAAATTCCTCATACGTCCCGTTCAACCGCGCGCCGAGCACAGCGTTCAGCGGCTGATTCAGATCCGCCGCCAGCGCAAATGCGCCAAAGCTGTCTACGCCTGCACTAAGCGCGCCCAGCCTGCGCGTCAGATCGGGCGCTTTGCTCACCCGGTTGATCACCCCGCCGCCGCCGCCCCGGCCAAACAGCAGGGCATTGGCGCCTTTCAGCACTTCAACCCGCTCGATATTGTAGAGCGAGCGGTAATATTGCGTGTCATCGCGCAGCCCGTCGAGATAAAAATCGGCGGTGGTATTCTGCCCGCGCAAAGTGATTTGATCGCGGTGCCCCTCGCCCTGGCCGAGCACCACACCGGGCACATAGCGCAGCGCTTCGCCCAGTTGCGTCACCGCCTGATCGTCAAGCTGTTGCCGCGTCAGCACGGTGATCGTTTGGGGCACGTCGAGCAGCAATGTGGGCGTTTTGATCGCCCCGGTATCGACCGGCCGATAGCCATCGGCGCTGCCCGTGACCACGATTTCGCGATGCTCTGCATTGCCATCCCCCGCGCCATTCCCCCCGCTATCCCCAGCGCCATCCATCGGCGCGCTTTGGGCATGCGCCATCATCGGAAGCATCGCAGTGGTGGTGATCAGCAGCAGGGCAATTCGGCGCAAAACGCGTATCCTTTTTGAGAACCATTCTCAGACGAGCGGCTAATGCGATTCGTTCGCATTTGCAAGCGTCTTGTTGGGAATGATTCGCAAAGTGATGTGTTGCGCGAGAATGATGGTGAGCGGGGATATCGGTGTGGGATAGCGGATTATGTGGCGCGCAGTTTGGCCGCGTGCTGCCACCGCCTGTTGCGACCGCCCGTTGCCATCGCCCGATGCGATCGAATGATGCCCTCGCCTCCGCGGGGGAGCGGAAATGTTTGGTTTGACATATCGAGGCTTGCTCCCCCGCGAAGGCGGGGGCATCATCTCGGCTTAAGCTGCCTCAGAATGCAGGAAGCGCGCGCTCGGCCATGATGAGCGCAAAGGCGCAGCCAAGTACAACCAACGCGCGCATACCCTCAGTCAGTCTTGGGGCGGCAACTTGGGCAAGGGCGATAGCTCGGCTCATCTAAGGGTTCTAAGCCCGCATTGATGAACGAACCGTAAAGATCATTCCGCCCGAATCACCTTGGCGCGCCGCCACGCTCATTCAGCCACTCGAGCAGCGCGGCGAGGCAATCGCGCGCGAGCAGCTTGCTGCGCTCGGGGCTCCAACCTTGCGCGGCATCGGGCAAGTCGTCGTTGTCCTTGAACGGCATCTCCAGCGTCATCGAAACGCAGCCGTGGCTGGGGCCAAAGCGTTCGGCCAGCTGGTTGGTCGACATCGTCAGGTTGGCCCTGCCCGGCGGGGCGGAAGGATAGCCGCGCTTGGTCTGAAAATCGGGGGTGCGTCGCTCAAGGATTGCCCGGTAGCGGGCATAGCCGGTGCTCTGCGTTGCGCTCAGCGAGGGGATGCCGTCAAACCCGGCGAGGAAGACATGCGGGATCGCCTCGTCGCCATGCGCATCAATCGCGAAGTGGACCCCGGTTTCGTCCATAGCGCTGCGGATCGCCAGCACTTCGGGAGATTTTTCGGCCGAAGGTTCATGCCATTCGCGGTTGAGGTTCACCCCCGCCGCGTTGGTGCGCAAATGCCCGCGGTATGATCCATCAGGATTGGCATTGGGCACAATATGAAAGCGGCACAACTGGCGCAGCTTGCGCGCATGCGGATCTGCGGGATCGGTCAGCATGTCGAGCGCGCCCTCGATCCACCATTCGGCCATCGATTCGCCGGGATGCTGGCGTGCATAAAGCCAAACCTGCGTTTCGCCCTCACCCAGCGAGAGGCAGTCGATCGGCTGGCCCTCAATGCTGCGGCCCAGGCTGCGATGCGAAACACCTTCGCTCGCGGCGGCGGCAGCCACGATATCGTGATGCCGCTCCATTGAAAATGGCGCAAAGTAGGCAAACCAGCATGTGCCTGCGTCTGGTGTGTGCCGGATGGTTAGGGTGCCGCCGTCTTCAGCCGGGTTAAACGCTGTCTCAGCGCGGCCCCAGTATTCGCGGTCTTCGGAAAACGCGGCGCGGTATCCGCTCCAGCCGCCCGGATAAGCAGACGCGTTCAGCCCGGTGATCTTCAGTTCGAGCATGCGCCCGGACGCGCCGCTAACGCGGAAATGAAACCACTGGAAAAATTCGGAATCTCGGTCCTTGCGGATCGCCAGCCGGGCTGTGGCACCCTCGATGGCAAGAACTTCGATATTGCCGCTGTCAAATGCGGCATCGACTGCGATGCAAGTTTGTTTCATTTCACCCTGATAGTCTCACCCGACGTGCCGGGGAAGAGCGAGAACAACGCCTTGGTCATCCGGCCTGCAGTGATGTCGGCTCCAGCCTCGCGCGCTCTGCTGCGCTCAGTGTTCTCAGCGCGCCCTTCCCACAAG
>JBBRXQ010000421.1:0-2898 GCA_038238515.1 Sphingomonadales bacterium
AATTCAGCAGCCGCCTTTCAAAGTGGCGATCATCCCTGTCACCCAGCTTCAGCAGAATTGCACGCTGGTGTGGTGCACCAAAACCATGCGCGGCGCATTTATCGATGCGGGCGGCGATCTTGATAAGCTAAAGTTGGCGGTCGAGCGGTCGGGCGTCACTATCGAAAAGCTGCTCGTCACGCATGGCCACATCGATCATTGCGGCAGCACCGGCATTTTGGCCAAAGAACTGGGCGTGCCGATCGAAGGCCCGCATGAGGCCGACCGGTTTTGGATCGACAAGCTGGAGGCCGATGGCGCGCGCTGGGGCATTCGCGGCGAAGTGTTTGAGCCGGATCGCTGGCTTCAAGACGGTGATACGGTCACGCTTGGCGATCTGGTGCTCGATGTGATCCATTGCCCTGGGCACACGCCGGGCCACGTGGTGTTCGTGCATCAGCCTTCGCGCTTTGCGATTGTTGGCGATGTGATCTTTCAGGGCTCAATTGGCCGCACCGATTTTCCGATGGGCAATCATCAGGATTTGATCGATTCGATCACTCAGAAGCTCTGGCCGCTAGGCAACGACATCACCTTTGTGCCCGGCCACGGCCCCACCAGCACATTTGGCCAAGAGCGCAAGACCAACGGTTATGTCAGTGATTATCTGCTCGCGTAAATGAAGGCGGCAAGGCCACTGGCCCCGCCGCGCCTCCTATCACATCCCCAGCGCGATCATGGCGGCCCAGACCGAGAGACCAAGCTGGATCAGCAGGCTAGATAGCGTGCCGATCATCCGGCCAATGGCGAATGATCCGCCGTCCATGCCCAGCCCGTGAAGCACGCGGCCTACGATAAAGATCGCGGCGACTGCGGCCAGGATCGTGTTGCCCGGCCGGGCCAGCTCGATCGCGCCAATCAGCACCAGCACCAGCGGCGCGTTTTCGATAAAGTTTGATTGCGCGCGCATCCGGCGGATCACTTGCTCATTGCCGCCGTCGCCGATTGAAATTTTAAGCGAGGTGCGCAATTGGCCAATCCGAATGCCCAGCCAGATGTTCAAAATCGCTGCGGCTGCGGCTGCGCATAGTGTTGTGGTCAAAATCATTTTGTCGCCCCTGTATAAAATGGCCTGTATAAACTGGCCTGTATAAACTGGATCTTGTATAAGTTGACGCGGCTTTCACGCGAAGCCTGTCTCCCCCGAAACATGGCGGTAGCCGTCCTAAGCTTGCAAAGCACCCAAAATTACGTATATGCACGCTTCGCCTGCGATTGGCGATTCCACTTGCCATTTGGCCGACCGCGCGCGGGGCTTGCGTGTCGATGTGGTTTTGCCTATCGCCATCATTATAAATCGAACTTTAGATCAGGAACAGGTGCCGCAATGGCCGTCCCCAAAAGAAAGACCTCGCCGTCACGTCGCGGCATGCGCCGCAGCCATGATGCGCTGAAGGTTGACGCATTTCACGAGTGCACCAATTGTGGTGAGCTGAAGCGCCCGCATATGCTGTGCGGCGCGTGCGGGCACTATAATGGCCGTGAGATCATCGCTGTCGGTCTTTAAAGTCCGACTGAGGGGGATTAGCAGGTCATGACATTGCCGCGTATCGCCGTTGACGCGATGGGCGGCGATGAGGGCGTTCGTGTGATGATCGAGGGCGCTGCGCTTGCGCGCGCCCGGCGCGATCAACTGAGATTCCTGTTGGTGGGGGATGAAGAGCGGATCAAGCAAGCGCTTGGCTCGCACCCCAATCTGCGCGCTGCCTCCGAAATTCTTCATGCGCCCGGCGTCGTTACCGGCGATGAAAAACCCACGCAGGCGCTGCGCCGCGCCAAAACCACCTCGATGGGGCTGGCGATTGATGCGGTGAAGCGCGGCAATGCTGGCGCTGCGGTAAGCGCGGGCAATACCGGCGCGTTGATGGCGATGGCCAAAGTATCGCTGCGCATGGTGCCCGGCATTGATCGCCCCGCGCTCGCGGCGCTGCTGCCCACGCTGGGCAATCACGATCTAATCATGCTTGATCTGGGCGCGAATACCGAATGCGATGCGCGCAATCTGGTGCAATTTGCGATCATGGGCGCGGCTTATGCCCGGATCGTGAATGGACTTGAGAACCCCCGCGTGCGCCTGCTCAATATCGGCTCAGAAGAAACCAAGGGCACAGGCGAGCTGCGCGAAGCCGCTGCTCTGCTCAAAGAAGCGGCGCAGGCGCTGCAATTCAGCTTTGATGGCTTTATCGAAGCAGACAAGCTTTCACGCGGCGATGTCGATGTTGCGGTCACCGATGGATTTTCGGGAAATATCGCACTTAAGGCGATGGAGGGCGCAGCGCGGTTTGTGGCCGATTTGCTGAAACGCAGTTTTTCCAGTTCGCTGCGGTCAAAATTGGGCTTTCTGATCTCCAAACCTGCGACCGAGTTGCTCAAGCATCATCTCGACCCTAACAATCACAACGGCGCGGTTTTTCTAGGCCTCAATGGCATCGTGGTGAAAAGCCATGGCGGCGCTTCCGCGCTTGGCGTCGCGCATGCGGTTGATGTCACCGCGCGGCTGCTTGAGGAAAATCTGACCGAGCGGATTGCCGCCGATCTCCAGCGCACGGCGGCGTCTACGCCCGGCTCTAAAGCCAGCTCTAAAGCCAGCTCTGAAGCCAGCTCTGGGGCATGATCTTGCGTTCGCTTGTTCGCGGCAGTGGTTCTGCGCTTCCCGCGCGCGCGGTGCCCAATGCCGAGCTTGCGGTGATGGTCGATACCACCGACGAATGGATCACCGAGCGCACCGGGATCCGCAATCGCTATCTGGCGGGGGAGGGTGAAACCACCGCCAGCCTCGCCACGCTGGCAGCGCAGCGCGCGCTCGAAGCGGCGGGGATCGAAGGCAGCGCCATCGATCTGATCGTGCTGGCCACCACC
>JBBRXQ010000422.1:0-2897 GCA_038238515.1 Sphingomonadales bacterium
AGCGCACATCCGCGTTAATGCCGTTTGACTGGAGAGTCTCCGCGTGATCCGTCAATATTTTGCTGGCTCGATTCTGTTTACGATCGTCTCGCTCGCAGGCGCGGCATGGATCGGCTGGGGGCTAACCGGCACGATTTCAGGTACGCTGGGCATCTTGTGGATAACGCTGATTCTGGGCGTGCTTGAGGTGTCGCTGTCGTTTGACAACGCGGTGGTCAATGCTTCGGTGTTGAAAGACATGGATGCACGGTGGCGGCGCATATTCTTGACCTGGGGCGTGCTGATCGCAGTTTTTGGCATGCGCATCCTGTTTCCTGTTGCGATTGTGGCGGTTGCCGCGCATCTCGGGCCGATTGAGGCGATCCGCCTGGCCGCGACCGAGCCGCAAACATATGAGCGGCTGATCACCAATGCGCATATCGGGATATCGGGCTTTGGCGGCGCGTTTCTGGCGATGGTTGGGCTGAAGTTCTTTTTCGATTCGAGCAAAGATTTGCACTGGATCAGATTTATCGAAAAGCGGCTGACCAAGCTTTCGAGCGTGCCCGCAATCGAAATCGCGATCGTTTTACTGATGCTTTATGGCGTGTCGACGCTGCTGACGCTGGCCGATGGAATGACTTATTTGGTCGCGGGGATATTCGGTTTGCTGGCGTATATTGCGGTGGAGGCGCTCGGCAATGTGTTGGAAGGCAGCGAGGACGCGACCGGCGCGGTGGTGCGTTCGGGGCTGGCGTCGTTCATGTATCTTGAGGTGCTCGATGCATCGTTTTCGTTTGACGGCGTGATCGGCGCGTTTGCGCTTTCGAACAATCTGTTTGTGATCGCGCTAGGGCTGGGCATCGGGGCAATGTTTGTGCGTTCATTGACCGTGATGCTGGTCGATAAGGGCACGCTTTCAGAGTATCGCTATCTGGAGCACGGCGCGTTCTGGGCGATCATCGCGCTGGCGGGGATCATGCTGCTATCGGCTTATGAAGGGCTGCAAGTTCCCGAAACCGTGACCGGGCTGATCGGGGCTGTGCTGATCGGTGCGGCGCTGTGGAGCTCGGTGCGCCACAATCGGCGGCATCCCGAAGCGGGCGCGGCGGCGGTTTAAACGAGGCTTACCTCGCGACGAACGCGCGCCAGCCGCCAAGCTCGGTAATGTCCTCAGCGCCGGTGATTGCGCGCGGCTCGGCAACGAAGCCCTTGACGAGGCTGCCGTCGGCCAGTTCGACCGTGCCGATGGCTAGCGGCGGGGGTACTTCGGCGACGAAGCTGCCGAATGCGGCCATATCGAGCTCGTAAACTTCGAGTGCGATTGCTGCGCCCCCATCGCTATGCGCGCCCAAGTGGACCAGCGCGGGCTTTGGCGGGGTGCTGTTTGCCATCGCGTACAGCCGGTAGGTTGGCGCGGTCTTGGCCTCGCCAATGAAGCGCGCATCGCGCGAGGTGAGCTGCCAGTGCAGCGGCATGTCTTTCAAATGCGCGCCGACGACGGCCAGTTTTACGGTTTCCATGCGAGTCTCCAAATCGAGCGGCGGCGGGGGTGCTTGCTCCGGGTAAAGCTGGCTCGCCGCCGCGATCAGCGCGCGGTCGGTGCCTGCGGGGCCAATCAGCGTGACGCCAAAGCCGGTGCCATTGGCGCGCATGCCGGTGGGCACAGCAATCGCGGCCATATCGAGCAGGTTCACGAAATTGGTGTACGCGCCCAAATTGGCATTGAGCGCGACTGGCGCTTCGAGCATTTCTGCCACCCGGTAGCACGTGGGCGCGGTGGGCAGCACGAGCAGGTCGATGCTCTGCCACATGGCTTCGGCTGCGCGGGCGAGATCGGCGAGGCGGTACATCGCCTCGAACGTCTCGACTGCGCCGTAGCTGGAGCCGCGCTCAACGATGCCACGCACGACGGGGTGGATTGCATCAGGGTTGGTTTGCAGCAGATCCTTGATCGCGGCGGTGCGCTCGGCCACCCAAGGCCCGTCATAAAGCAGGCGCGCAGCTTCATTAAGCGGGGTGATGTCGATTTCGATCAATTCGGCCCCGAGGCCTGCGAGCGCGGCGAGCGCTGTATCAAACAAGTGGCCCGATTCAAGATCGCCAAACCATGGCCGCTGATGCGCCATGGGAATGCCGATCCGGCGGGCGGCGCGGGGCACATCGAGCAGCGCGCGCGACAGCGCATCTTCGCTATCGAATGCGGCAATCGCGGTGTCGACCAGCGCAGCGTCCGCAGCGTTTCCGGTGAAGACGGTGATGCAATCGAGGGTGCGGCAGGCTGGCACGAGGCCGCGCCCGCTCCAGCGCCCGCGCGTTGGCTTGAAGCCGATGAGGTGGTTGAAGGCGGCGGGAATACGCCCTGAGCCCGCCGTATCAGTGCCCAGCCCGAAGGCGACCAGCCCGGCGGCCACTGCGACAGCCGATCCGGAACTTGAGCCGCCGCTGACATAGGCGCGGTTATAGGCGTTGCGCGGGATGCCATAGGGGCTGCGTGTGCCATTAAGGCCGGTGGCGAATTGATCGAGGTTGGTCTTGCCGACAGGGATCGCGCCTGCTGCGATCAATTGCTTAATGACGGTGGCGGATCGCTCCGGGTTATAAGCGAACGCGGGGCAGGCGGCGGTGGTTTCTAGGCCTGCGACGTCGATATTGTCCTTCACCGCAAAGGGCACACCGGCGAGCTGCAACACTTCGCCCGCTGCGATCCGCGCATCGACTGCTGCTGCGGCTGCGCGTAATGCGGCGGGATCGAAGCGCGAAATCCATACGGCGGATTGCACGGCATCATACGCGGCGAGGCGTTCCAGCACATCGTCGATAACTTGCGCCGCGCTCAGCTTGCCCGTCTGCACGGCGGCGGCGATTTCGGCGACGGATAAGCGCGTGAGCGCGGTCATGCGGGCACCAGCGCGAGC
>JBBRXQ010000423.1:0-2891 GCA_038238515.1 Sphingomonadales bacterium
CGATCCTGATACCACTGACGCGGCATGGTAACCGGCGTGCCAGACGCGCGTTCGAGCAAGGCGGCTGTTTCGGCCAAAGTTTGACTGGTTTGCCCGAGATAAGGATTCACCGCGACGCTGGAGGCCAGTGGCCACATCGGCGGGATGGCAAGCGCGGCGGCTTCGGCGGAGGCCAGCAGACCGGCGCGATGTTGAGTTTGAGCAATTGCGGAATCAGGCATGTGATGAAACTCCGTTGTCATTATGATGCCTTCCGCACAGCCCAGCCGCCTAGCAGCCGGTCGAACATAGCATTGGCATAAAGCCCATTGGACAGGTGGACGCGCAGGCCAGCAGCGGCGGGGTGATACGCCCAGAGCGGGAACATGGCCTGCGCGATGGCAACCAGTCCGAAGCTTAGGATGGCAAGCACGATCAGCGTCCATTCGAGCGGCCCGGGCACTGGCGTGGCTGGGAGGGTGCCCTCTGTTGTCAGCAGCGCCAGATCATGAAGCGCGAAGTACCCCGCAGAGGCTGCCAGTGAATATACTGCCATGCGCCGGGTAAGCGCGCGCGGCGCAGCATCAGCAAGCCCTTGCGCCAGCAAATAAGCCACGCCGAAGATCAGAATGGCACCAAGCCCAATCGCCTGAGGTGATTTGCTGTAGACGCCGAAAATAAATCCGATCGCGGCATAGATCGCCAGCGCCGCGATGAACGCACGGCCCACCGCCGCCGGGCTGGGGATCGCTACCGGCCCCGGCCGCCGTGTCTCGGCAATCCGCTCCACCGCGCCGCCCGAGGCCAGGAACGAGTGCGCTTTATACAGCGAGTGCGCGAGGATGTGGAGCAGCGCGAGGGGAAACAGCGCTAGCCCGCACTGCATCATCATAAAGCCCATCTGCGCCACGGTTGACCAAGCGAGCGAGGTTTTGACCGCAGGCTGGGTAAGCATCACCAGCCCGCCGAACAGCGCAGTAAAGCCTCCGAGCATGACCAGCACCGCGAGCACACCCGGCGCGAGCAGCATCACATCGGCAAAGCGGATCAGGATAAAACCGCCCGCATTGATGACGCCCGCATGCAGCAGCGCCGATACCGGCGTGGGCGTTTCCATCACCTCGGTAAGCCAGCCGTGCAGCGGAAACTGCGCGGACTTGAGCACCGCCGCAATCGCCAATAGCCCGGCTGCAACGATCACGGCGATGCCGCCTTCCCCAGCGCGCGCTGCGCTCAGGATCGCGGCGATATCAGTGGTGCCATAACTCGTGAACATGAGGAATGCGGCACCGATGAGCGCAATGTCCCCAGCGCGCGCGGTGACGAACTTTTTGCGCGCGGCACGCTGCGCGGCGATCCGCTCGGGGTAGAACAACAGCAATTTGTGCAAGCTGAGGCTCGTGCCGATCCACGCCAACACAAGTTGAACCAGATCGCCCGCAGTGACGAGCAGCAGAACCATCGCGAGCGTGGTGCAAAGCCAGGCCATAAAGGTGCCTTGCCGCGCTTCGCCATCGAGATAGACCGCCGCATAGCGCACCACGATCCAGCCAATGAAGGATACGAGCAACATCATCGCCGCACTGACGACATCAAGCCTGACGGAAAAACCAGAAGCTTGTGACGCGATCAAGGCGCCAGTTGCTGGCCCCAAGGTGATGAGCTGCCCAATGGCGGCAAGCGCAACCCCGATGGTGAGCGCGGTGAGCGCCTCGATCAGCTTCAGACTGGCCGCGCCGGGACGCGATGGCTTCAAGAAGCCGATCGCGGCGGCGGCGAGCAGCAGCATGGGAGCGCCATAAAGAATAAAATGATTCAACACACAAATGTCCCCACTGGTTTGCCATGCGGCGTTCGGGGAGCACTAGGCGAGGCGATGGCAAGCGAAAAATTCATTGTTTGTTCGATATCATTCTGTTTAAGTGAACGATATGGCTGACCTCAATTATAATCATTTGCGCTATTTTTGGGCGGTGGCGCAGGATGGCAATCTGACGCGCACAGCGCAGCGGCTGAATGTGTCGCAGTCCGCGCTCTCAGTGCAAATCCGCAAGTTGGAGGATCGGCTGGGGCATCCGCTGTTTGAACGGCGGGGCCGCCAGCTGCACCTGACCGAAGCGGGGCGGATCGCGCTCGATCACGCCGATGCAATATTTGCGGCGGGCGACGAATTGCTGGGGACGCTGCGCGAAACGGGCACCGCGCGCCAAGCCTTGCGGATCGGCGCGCTCGCCACGCTATCGCGCAATTTCCAGATCAGCTTTGTGAAGCCTGTGCTGGGGCGCGCCGACATCGAGGTGGTGCTGCGCTCGGGTAGTCCAGCGGAGCTGATGCTCGGGCTGCAATCGCTCAATCTCGATGTCGTGCTGACCAATCAGGCCCCGCCGAGCGATGCGCTAACGCCGTTTATCGTCCACCGGCTGACCGAGCAGCCGGTCAGCCTGATCGGCACCCCGCATTTGCTGGGCCAGACCCGAGATGTGGCGGCTTTGCTAGCGCAGCATCCGGTCATCCTGCCCACGTCCGATGCCGGCGTTCGTGCCGGGTTTGACGCGCTGGTCGACCGGCTGGGTGTGCGCCCGCAAATCGCCGCCGAAGTGGACGACATGGCGATGATGCGCTTGCTGGTGCGCGAAGGATTTGCGCTAGCGGTGCTGCCCCCGATCGCGGTGCGTGATGAGCTGGCCTCGGGCGCGCTGTTCGAAGCGGACGCCTTGCCGGGCCTTGCCGAGACATTTTATGCGGTCACCACCGCACGCCGCTTTCCCAATGCCGCCGTGCGCGCGCTCATTCATAGTGCGACTGCCTGAGGCAAGCGGGCAACGTATACGGTGGGTACATATGAGATTCGACACTAGAGTATCTTGGCCTGAATGCCGTTTTTTCCAGAGGTACCGCACTTGAAGCGAGCC
>JBBRXQ010000424.1:0-2888 GCA_038238515.1 Sphingomonadales bacterium
CATACACCGTGTTCGCAAAGAGCCAGGTGAGCATCAGGGTAGTGACCAGCTTCACCAACGCCGCGCCCGACCCCGCCTTGGCAGCGGGCAGTTCACCGGTGATCGCGGCCATGATCACGATGGTAAGCGCGGTGGTGAGCAAGAGCACTATTCCGCGATTGGCGTCGTTTTCTGCTGAATGACGACGCAGCGACGATGCCTCGCTATCGCGCAGCAGCGGAATGAGCGAGAGCAGGAACGCTCCAGCAGCAAAATCAAACCCGAGCGCCAGTGCATCAGCCAGCCGCGCAGTTCCCGCTGCGCCGCCGGAAAAAGCAACCATCGCGGCGAAGCCACCAACAGCTAACGCCAGAAACATCACGAAGCGGGGCGGGGCCAGCCGATTGCCAAGCCGCAAGCCCACTCGTCCCGTCACGCTAAGATGTCATGCTATTTGGTTGCGGGTCGGCGTGAGGCGAGCAGGTTGTCTAGCCCTACAAGGGCCTTACCCGGCGCGGCGCGCTCAAGCCACGGCCAGCGCAACCCATCGTGATAATCGATGCGCAAGGTGGCGAAAGTATCGTCGCGCTTGACCAGCAATTCGATCGGCTTGTTTGCGCCCTTCGCAGCCGTGATTGCCGCCTTAATCGCATCTTGATCGTAAGCCGTGCCGTTCACCGCCACGATCTCCATGCCGCTGACGAGGCCCGCGCGGAAGGCGGGGCCGTCCCAGCGGCTGGCAGTGATCTTGCCTTCTTTATCGATGCCGATGCCCAGCGAATGATTGAGCGAGATATATTTGCCTTCGGCCATGCGGGCCTTGTCATAGATATTGGGCTCTTCTTTCCACACCAGCTTATAGCCGCCGCGCTCGATCCCGTTTAGCGGCGCGGGCTGGCCCGGGGTTTGGAAGCGGGTTTTCAGAAAGCTTGCCCAATCATAGGCATAGACCCCGTTCAAAGCGGCGGTGACATCTTCAAATTCATACGGAACCGTGCCCCAATCGCCGTCGCGGATGCCGAAGAAGGCTTTGGCGAAATCGTCCATGCCTTTTTTGCCGCCAGTGCCTTCGCGAATGATTGCTTCGGCTTCGAGCCAGACCAGCGCGCCCTCGGTGTAATAATCCTCGTTGCGGGTGAGCGTGGAGAAGGGCTTAGGCTTGCGGTCTGCCATGATCGGATCGTGCGTGGTGTCTTCGACCGAGCGCCAATCGCGGCCGGGCTGCTGGGTAAATCCGCCAGCATCGCGCGCCATCATCGCCAGAACCATATCTTTGCTTTGCACGCCCGAGCGCGCAGCAAGGACATAACCCCAGAATTGCGTTTGCCCTTCATAAACCCACAGCAGATTATCCTGCATCGGCTGGCGATAATCGGGGGTCCACAGCTTGGCCGGGCGGCGGAATTTGCCATCCCATGAATGTGTAAGCTCATGGGGAACAACGTTACGATCCCAATCACCAGCCGCCCAATCGGTGAGCGTTTTGGGCTCGTACTGGTTCTCGCTGGAGCGGTGATGCTCAAGTCCAATGTCGCCCATCCGGTCGGTCATCGCGAGCAGCAGATCGTAGTGATCGAAATGCTTCGCGCCAAAATTGAGCACCGCTTCATCAACGAGGTTGCGATAGGTTTTCAGGTTCTCCGGCTTGATCGCGAGCAATTCGGGCTTGTCCGCAACCACATCAAGAAACACGCTTTGACCCAGATCATGGCGCTGAGCATAAAGCCCGGCGAAAATCGGCGAATCGACGAGCGTTTCATAATCGGTAACGTCCCAGCTTACCGTATCGCCTGCCGCGCTGGTATTGGCCTGGGTTTTGCCATCGAGCGCGGTGAACACTTGCCAGCCTTTGGGGAAAGTGACCGTCGGCTTGATCTTGATCTGCCGCACATAGTGGCCCGCCGGGTAAAGGCTCATTTTCTCCCACTGCAGATTGAGCATTTCGCGCGTCATGGTGATGCGCCCCTCGCTTTCACGAAGCGGCGAGGTGTGGACCAGCTTGGCGACGATGGCTGCGGCGCCTGCCGGAACATCGACGTGGAAGGCGAACACCTCCACTGGATCACGCTTCCATGTCAGCGGTTTGCCATCGGCAAAAAAGCGCACATCGGCCAGTTCTGCGATCAAGCCATCGGGCGAATGATTGCCAGGCAGCCATTCTGGAAGCAGCAGCGTGAGCTTGGTGGTGCCGGGCGCAACGGGAATCGTCTCGGTTATGCGGTAAGCGCCGGTGGTGACATCGCTGGCGTCGATCTTGAGATTGATCGTGCCGGGATAGGCCGTATCCTGCGCATCGGGCACACTGGGCACGATCGGCACCACCATCGGGCGCGTGTTGCCTGCTGGCTGGACTTGCGCATAAAGCGCAGTGCCGGACAGAGACGTGGTGAGCAGGAGGGCGGCGAGCAGCGTCGGGCGCAGAGCGTTTTTAAGCATGTGCACTTCATGCCGCGAAGCTGGTG
The DNA here is from genome assembly GCA_038238515.1 of Sphingomonadales bacterium. Lineage (GTDB taxonomy): Bacteria > Pseudomonadota > Alphaproteobacteria > Sphingomonadales > Sphingomonadaceae > Novosphingobium. The sequence goes on from JBBRXQ010000424.1 coordinate 2,442, forward strand.
CTTCCGCAACTGGGGATACACGCGTTTTCGCCATCGATTTCGCGCCACTTTCTTCTGAGGCGCATTGGCGCTAACCGATCACGCACCATGAGCGATAAAACCCCCAAATTCACCACCCCGCAGGCGATCCGGGGCACGCAGGACATTTTTGGCGCTGAGGCCGAGGCTTTCAGCCATGTCGTCGAAACATTTGAGCGGGTGCGCAAGCTCTATCGGTTTCGCCGCGCCGAAATGCCGGTGTTTGAAAAGACCGCCGTGTTCAGCCGCAGTCTGGGCGAGACAACCGATGTGGTTTCCAAAGAAATGTATAGCTTTGAGGATCGCGGCGGCGATTCGATTACGCTCAGGCCCGAATTCACCGCCGGCATCGCGCGCGCTTTCCTGACCGAAGGCTGGCAGCAGCATGTGCCGATGAAGCTGGCGACATCGGGCGCGGTGTTCCGCTAC
>JBBRXQ010000425.1:0-2880 GCA_038238515.1 Sphingomonadales bacterium
GGCTGAGGCGCACATTGCGGGTTCATCGGACCACAGCCGCCTGCTCTGGCAGTTACTGATGCTCGATCGCAGCTTGCAAAATCTGGCATAATTTGGGCGGTTTGCTTGGTTAACAAGGATGACCAAGGTAAGATGATGGTAACCATTTCTGACTAGATCGGGAGGGTAACCAGGAATTCTCCAGTACATGCGCCAATTCGTTCGATCCCCGATCGGAATATCATTGCTGCTCAGCCTCGCTTTGTGGTTGACCGGCGATAGCAACGATATTGTGGGCCATGGCTACTGGAATGTGGCGCACAAGGCCTATGACCAGGAAGCTCCGCGATCGATCGTGCTCGTTACCGTCGATGATGTCGCGGATTTCGATAATAATGTTGCGGCGCGGCTTCTCGGTGTTGTCCGCAAACAAATGCCCAAAGAAGTGTTTTTCGATCGGGAGGTATCCAACAGCCTCGATCAGCGCGGCGACAGCAATCTCGCACGCGCGATTGATTCATTCGGACGTGATCTCACGCTGGTCGTGCGCGGCCAGAAGTTGGATGATTTTGGACGCGAGAACTTCAAGCTACCGCCAATAGCGATCCAAGGTGACGCGCGGATCGCGCTCTCGGCATGGAATTCAAATTTCTTGGGTTACATCGAATCAGCCCCTTACCAAGTCAAACTCGGCGACATGGTTTATCCTACTCTCAGTGCCGAGTTAGCAGGCGTCGGGCCGGGAGTGCAAAAGCTCTATTTTCCAGACTTCTTTGTTGATCCGGCGACCATCCCGCAGGTTTCTGGCCATCAACTGCTGAACGGCAAGGTTGCGCCCGGCCTGCTGGCTGGGCGCGACGTCGTGATAACTTCGCTAAGCCAGTCTGGCGTTGGCGGATACTTCGGGCACCGCAGCTATCCGCTCATCATGCATGATGTTGCGGGGGCTTCGGCGTTGATGAAACCCTTGTCGGTCGATTTGACGCCTGTCCCGCTGCTTCTGCTCGCATTGCTCGGCATCTGGCTTGGTTCGCGGATGAAGCGCAACCGGATCAAGTTTTCGATTCACGGCGCAACGCTGCTCTTCGTCTTGGTAATACCCGTTTTCTTTCGCTCGATTGGCATTGTGGTTGGTCCCGAAGCGGCGATCCTGATGATCACGTTTTATGGCGTTATCCGCCTCTGGCAAAAGCGCATGAAGCGTGTTCAGCAGACCAACGCTTCTGGCCTTCCCAATCTCATCGCACTTGCCGCGTCCAACTTTGACGTGGGGCGCGACGTGGTGGTTGTGGTGATCGCGCGCTATGAAGAAATGCTGGCGGTTTTGCCCGAGGGTTTGCACGGTGAATGCGCGCTCCAAATTGCGCGCCGTCTGTCCATCGATCCAAAAGCGACCGAAATATACCAAGGCGATGGCGGACATTTTGGCTGGAGCGAGGAAGCTCGGCCACTGGAACAGCAGCTTGATCATCTGGAAGGTTTACGTGCGCTGTTTGCTGCGCCGTTGCTGGTGGGCGAGCACACTTTTGATACCAATATTCACTTCGGGCTTGATCGCAACGAAGGCATCGACCGGCTGACCCGCGTCAACTCCGCTGTCGCCAGCGCGAATGAAGCCTTGAGCAATGGCCGCGCGATTGAATTGTTCGAAGCCAAACGCTTGGCCGAAGCCCCTTGGGAGCTTTCGCTCCACGCGCGGATTGAGGAAGGCCTGCAAAACGGCGACATCTGGCTTGCATTTCAATCGCAGTGGGACTTTGAGAGCGAATCCGTGACGGGGGCAGAAGCATTGATCCGTTGGGATCACCCCACGCGCGGTCCGATCGCGCCAGACGCCTTTATCCTTCAGGCCGAGCGCGCCGGGCGCATCGATACATTAACATATTGGGTTTTGGAGCAGGCGATCACCGCCGCGCTCGAGCTCAATGCGTTGGGGCCGCGCTTTCAAATGAGCATCAATCTTTCGGCGCAAATGGTTGATAAGCCAGATCTCGTTGCCAATTTTGTGGAAATCACGCGCCGCCGCAAGATCGATCCGGGTTTGCTAACGATTGAGATTACCGAGACTTCGAGCGTCAGCAACCGTCCTGCCGCATGTTACAATCTAACCCAGTTGCGCGCGCTGGGCTTTCGTTTGTCGATCGACGATTTTGGCACCGGGGAAGCCTCGTTGACGTATCTGGCAGACCTGCCAAGCGATGAGCTTAAGCTTGATCGGCAATTCATCGCGCGTTTGCTCACCAGCGATCGCGACAGAGCGATTGTCATGAGCACAATAGCGCTCGCTCATGCGCTTGGACAATCCGTCGTGGCCGAGGGAATTGAGGATGCTGCAACATTGGAAATGCTCGGCAGCTTGGGCTGCGATACTGCTCAAGGCTATTTTCTGGGCCGACCGCAGCCATTTGCCGCCTATGTTGCTGCGTACCGCGCGGGCATATCGCGCCAATCTGGTGTCGTTTAACTGTTGTTAACCACACTCGCTAATGGTATTGAAAGTCTCCTTACTGGTTTTTGGAGAAGTTCAATGTTGAAGTTTATTTTTCGTTTTTTCTTCTGATTCCACCCGGAGCAGATAAGAGATTGTCCCGTTAAGAGGCTCAGAACTTAGGTTCTGGGCCTCTTGCTTTTGGCGCATTGGCGTGATTTCAAGGCTGCTAATCGCGCAGCAGCGCAAACCTTCCGGTACTAATTCCGGCTCTAAGCTGCTGGCAAATGCACGGTGCTCAAACAGTCAGCTAAGATGCATTTTGAATCCAAACGAATCGGTCTGCCCGATGCCAGGCTTCAGGCTTCAGGCCTCGCCGTGTCCCAGCGCCAGATAATCGCGGCTTTGCATTTCCATGAGGCGGCTTATCGTGCGTTCAAATTCGAAACGCCCGTCTCCGCTGGAATATAGCA
>JBBRXQ010000426.1:0-2873 GCA_038238515.1 Sphingomonadales bacterium
GCATAGAATTGCGGCTCGATCGAGCCGAGCGAGATATATTTGCCATCGGCGGTTTCATAAGTGTCATAGAAATGCGTGCCGCCATCGAGCAGATTGGTACCGCGCTCATCCTTCCATTGGCCGTTGTTAAAAAATGTCCAGGTCATCGCCGAGAGGATTGCTGCGCCATCGACCATCGCACAGTCGATCACTTGGCCCTGCCCGGTGCGCTGCGCAGAAAACACTGCCGCCATCACGCCAAATGCCATCATCATGCCGCCGCCGCCAAAATCGCCGACCGCATTCACGGGAAACTGGGGCTTTCCGCCTGCCGCGCCATAGGTGTGAAGCGCGCCTGATAGCGCAATGTAGTTGATATCATGCCCGGCCAGCGGCGCCATTGGGCCATCTTGCCCCCATCCGGTCATGCGGCCAAAAACAAGGCGCGGATTATCGGCGAGCAGCACTTCAGGCCCTAGCCCGAGCCGCTCCATTACTCCGGGACGATAGCCCTCGATTACCGCATCCGCGCCGCGCACCAGTTCTCGGATTTGCGCAATGGCGGCGGGGTCCTTCAGATCCAGCGCGATGCGCTCGCGGTTGCGGTTCAGGATATCGCGGTTGTCGTTCGCATCGCCCGCTCGCTCGGTCTTGCCGGGACGATCGATGCGGATCACGCGTGCGCCATGATCGGCGAGCATCATGCAGGCAAACGGCCCCGGCCCAATGCCCGCAAATTCAATAACCGTCAGTCCTTTGAGCGCGCCTACCATGTCTCAGCCCCTTATTCGATCGCTTGCCCTCGACTGTTGCCGGGCCAAACCGTCGTTGTCGAGCGCTTAACGCAATGATGCCGCCTGCCCGCGTGCGGCAAGCGCGCGGTCCATCGCTGCCGCGATATCGGTGCGCCCTGCTGTCCGCCACGAAGCACCCAGACGCTTCATCGCCATGATGCTAGCGGGATTCTGCGCTAAATACCGCTGGTCCAAAGCATCGGCTTCGCTGCTTTTGCCCAGCGCACGCAAAGCTGAATCCATTCTTGCGAAGGCTAGCTCATTGAAGCGAATTTTGGCCGCATTCTGAAAATTCTTCAGCGCGCCAGCCGCATCGCCGCGCAACATGCGTATATCGCCTGCGAGCAAGTGCACCTCGGCAAAGCTGGCATTGGCGTTGCGCAAGCGGTCTGCCGCCGCCAGCGCCTCGCCGCCGCGCCCGGCTTGCATTAAGGCGCGGATATAGGGCACGGCAGCGTTAGGGGCATTGGGCGCATCGCGATAGCCTAGCACGGCTACACCAAGCGGCACATTGGCGCTCAGCGGGGCTGCAGCGCGGCTTTGGAGCTTGCGCGCCACTGCAAATAAAGCCTCCGCGCGCTCCGGATTCTCGAGCTTTAGCCACGCCTGTCCAACGACTTGCATGAGATAAGGAGAGGCCCCCAGCGTATGCGCGAATCCATCGAAACGCTCTACCAATTGTCTGTATTTGCCTTGCCGAAGTAATACGCGCGCCAAGAGTTGGCTGGCCTGCGGATTATCGGGCTGAAGTTGTGCTAGCCGCTCAAGCTGCTCCGCCGCCAAATTGAGGTTCCCCACGCGGTATTCAATCACGCCGCCCATCAATATCATGGAGGGACTATTGTCGCGCAGTGCATCGGCGCTGCGTAAAAGGATCGCGCGCGCCAAATCGGAATTGCCCGCGCGCGCCGCTAAGATCGCTTGCAGCCCGGCCGCGCGGGTATTTTTCGGATCGATGCTCACCAGCTTGCGGCAAACGATCAGCATCGCCCGGTAAGAACCCATATCGCCCAGCGTTGCCGCAAACTCGGCCAGGAGCATCGGATCCTCAGGCGCAATCTTGAGCCCAGCGGCAAACCACGGCAACGCGGCGGCAAGGCCAAATTGCTCCCGCACAAGCAGACCGCGAATAGTGAGCGCTCGGGGATTGCGCGGATCAAGATTAACCGCGCGGTCTGCGGCCTCATAAGCTAGCGCTTGCTCGCCGCCAGCAAAGCGCAACTTTGCGATCCACACCCACAGTTCTGGATCGTCTGGAGCATACTTATAGGCTTGATCGAATGCCTTTGCTGCGCCGGGAAGATCACCCGCGCTCAGCCTAGCTTGGCCTCGAATACGCCAACCCAAAGCGGCGCTGTCGGGGGTAAAGTTTCCGTTTTCAAGCACTTTCATCGCTTCTTCACGGTTGCCCCGCGCCAACACCGCCTCGCCCAACAAGGCGCGCAACGCATCTTGGTTTGCGCCTTTGCGGATGGCTTCGCGCAGCGGGACTTCGGCAGCGATCGGATCGCGCCGCTGAAGCGCCGCACGGGCCGCGCTCCTGAGCCTATCAAGATTGCTCGCGCCGGTGGCGGGCGTGCGCATGGTTTCTGCGGGATTGACTACAGAAGAACTGGCCATGTCCGAAGCATTGACCAGAGCGGCCGCCATCACCAACCGGCCGAGCTGGAATGCGCGCCGTGCCTTAGTGCTGGAGGTCATATTGCTTGAGCAGGTCGTAAAGCGTGGGCCGGCTGATCCCGAGCAGGCGTGCTGTGCTCGAAATATTACCCTCGCTTCGGGCCAGAGCATGACGGATCACCTTGCGGTCGGTCTCTTCCCGCGCAGTTCTAAGGTTGAGCGGGCTTTGCCCGTCTTCCTCGGGCTGCGCCAAATCAAGATCGGCCGCGCCGATCAGTTTGCCATCGGCCATAATCACCGCGCGCTTGATCCGATTTTCCAGCTCGCGGACATTGCCCGGCCAGCCCCAACCATCGATAGCCGCAAGCGCGGCCGGCGCGAAGCCCTTAACCGCCGGGTTCATCTCGGCGGCAAACCGGCTAAGAAACACTTTGGCCAGCAATGTCGCATCGCCCGGGCGCTCTGAGAGACCCGGAATCC
>JBBRXQ010000427.1:0-2865 GCA_038238515.1 Sphingomonadales bacterium
CAGCTCAAGGTTGCGGCCGGTTGCTGTGTCAACGAGCGACAATTCGCCATCGGTCCACAGGGTCAGCCGGAAAGGAGGCTGATTGCCAATCCCGTGCATCCGGCGCTCACGCGCCAAACCGCGCATCACGCCCCGGATAAATCCGCTCTTACTGCCCGCTTCTACCATCCCAGCAGCCGAGCCCGAGCCCACGTCTTCAATGATCAACGCGCCGTCAGCGCGGTCGGTGAAGCGCAAATCGCGCGTTGTCACGATGGTGGAATTGTTTGCGGCGCGCAACAAAGCCGGTGAAGCCGACGGCGGAGTACCGGTGAGCCGCACTGCGGCGGTCGCCGCAACTGTCAGAATGACCAGACCCAGCGCCGCGATCAGCGCGGGCTTGGGAACAGTTTCACCGTGGAACCCACTCATGCAGCAGCAACTTCGGCAAAGCCTTGCTCAGTGGCGCTGGATAGCGGCGGCATCGCCGCCGCTGCGATAATGCCCATCTTGCTGCCCGGATTGGCCGCAAGGCAGGTGCGCGCTACCAACGCTGCTACAACATCAGCCTTCGCAATCGATCGCATCATTGGTTGCGGCATTTGAAAGTGCCATGGCCGGGCATGCGGCCAAAGCCCGGCATAGCCGATCCGCTGCCCTCCCGTGACCAAAAGCGGAAGATCGCCTGTGCCATCGGCGCGTTGCAAGAGGTCGACTGATTCGATCAGGCCAAGCGGCAGATTGATGCACTTGGGCAGGGCAATGCCCAGGCGCATCACAATCCGCCGGTCGGTGACGGTGTATATCGTCGAACGCGCCGTGCCCCAAGCGATCAAGTTCAGCAGGCCAACGCCAACAATGCCGAGAAGCGCAGTGATCGCTGTGCCCCTGAAGTCTCCCAGCGACTGGGCACCCTGAACGAACGCAGTGATCGCCGCAATTGCGACCAGCAGCACAAAGTACCCGCTGATCAGCCGCGTATGAAAGGCGGTGGCAGCAAGCGGACGCCATTCCGGCGATCCCTGCCAGAGGATGTTCTCACCCTTTGGCAGCAAACCGGGCAGGCCGGGGATCGGCTCGTTTTCGTATTCCGTGATCACAGCAGCGGCTCAGAGCGTTCGGGTGTCGCATAAAGATAGCCGCCGCCAAAATAGGCTTGAACGCGCTCTTCTTCATATAGTGTGATAACCGTGCCACCTTCTGGCATGCCGGGCGCTTGATCCCACTGGCCCGAAACAATCGCATCGATCGTAACGGTTGCTGTGCGGCGCCTTACCGTAGCCATCATCATTGGTGCCAGCACTTCCCGTGGGTTCTCGCCTTGAACCGAAACCTGAAGGTACCGGATCAGTCGATCAGCCTTGTCGATCCAGAGCTCGCTGACCTTCCCGACAATGGCGCCGTCTGCCGCGATCACGTTGTAGCCGCGCGGATCGGCATCACGACCGGCGATGCTAAATTCTGGGGTAGTGTGCATGGGTACGATACGCGTATGGCCTTCCCAATCGAGATCGGGGTGCTTGGCGCGATTGGCCCAAGCGGCAGGTCCAATACCATCGACCAGCGGGTTGCCGGTTGGTTCAATCGGCGACCCCGTACCGTAATCGGTGCGGCGCGCAGGAAGTTGCACTGGATCACGCTCCAAAGATGGAACGTAAACCAAGCCTTGACCAAATGGTAGACGGAACGCTTTGCGCGCTGGTGTGTGAAGTGGCCCACCCTCCGATTCAACCCGGCCAGTCAGTTCGTGTTCGAGCGGATAGCCCTCGCGACGGCCTTCGCGTTGAAGATACACAACAAGCGCAAAGAAAAACAGGAAGAAGGCGTTCATAACAACCAGTGCTATGTCTATGTGTTGGGTGAGATTATAACCCATATCGATTCCTCTCAGGTTGGAAATTCACTCAGACCAAAGCGAATAGACGATACGGCCTTACCAGCCACGCGTCCACGCACTAATGGGCCAAGAGCCACAATTGTTGCGAATAATAACAAAATTTCAAAGCAGTACACAAAGCCATATCCGGTTGCTGGCCCAGCCAGCGTCGCTCCCAGATCATTGGCAACCGCCGCCGATGAGATTGCATCGCGAACAAACGCGCCGATGGCAATTGCCAGCCCGGCACATGTCGCCTGAACTGCGCCCCACACACCCAGCGCAAGGCCATTGTTGCCTTCGCGTGAGAGCGCCATGGCCGCTGTTAAAGTCCCCACTGAAAACAATCCTGCTCCCAGACCGATCAGCGTCGATCCGATGTAGAGCAGCCCGATCAATTGCGATGGCGCCGCAAAGATAACGAGCGCGAACGCGGCTATACCAACAACTGCGCCATATCCCGCCAGCCGGTGCGGATCTTCGCCCGCTGCAAGTTGCCGCGCCGCAAAAGCAAAGCCGCCGAGCATGCCGATCGCCCAAAGGGCGGTCAGTGATGTCGTCGCGCCAACAGACATGCCCAGAATTTGGCCGCCGTAAGGCTCTAGCAGCACATCCTGCATGCTAAATGCCGCTGCGCCCAGCCCAACCGCGACCAGCAGGCGCGCGGTCTTGGGCTGCGCGATAAAGCTTTCCCAAACTTCGCCAAACGAAGCGCGATCTGGCCGCACCACAGTGGCACCAGAATTGCGCGGCTCCTGCTTCCACAGCGCGATGATGTTAAGGATCATGGTCAGCGCACCCGCGCCCTGCACCAGTTGCACCAGCTTGGTCTCGGTGAAGTCGGCGAGCAAACGGCTGATAATGATGGCGCTAAGCGCAGTGCCCACCAGCAGCATAACATAGAGCAGCGCGACCACCCGCGGCCGGGCTTCTTCGGGCGCTAGGTCGGTCGCAAGCGCCAGCCCCGCCGTCTGCGTGGTGTGCATGCCCGCGCCGATCAACAGAAAAGC
>JBBRXQ010000428.1:0-2856 GCA_038238515.1 Sphingomonadales bacterium
ATTCTCGCGTTTTGCTTTGTCCATCAGGCGAAACAGCGCCCACGGACCCTGTGTTTCGATCTTGGCCACAGCGACATCGCCTTTATATAAAATAACGGCGGCTTCGGGCAGCGATCCTTGCGACGACCAGATCAGCGGCTTTGGCGCCATGCTGGCCGGATCAAACCGATATTTGGTGCCCCCAGACGAAAATTCAGCCGCAGTCACCCCGCCGCCAAACGATTGCGCCTCAACTTTGATGCTCAGCCCGGCCGCAATCATGTCGCGCAGTTGCTGGGTCTTGGCGAATTCATTTGGGCTGGCAGGATCGAGCGTCGCAGCCACAGGATCTTCGCTCTTCCAACGCCAGATCGGCCCCGCCGTCTCCAACATCGGAAGCAAGCGCTGCGACAGGAACGCCTCTAGTGTGCCGTTCATCCCAAATGTGCGCTGCACATCAATCATCGAAGCATCAGCCTCTGCGGTTCCGACAAACGGATATTTGTCCTTCGTTGCGCCAAGGCAATCAGGCAGAACCACGTTGGCATAGGCTTCGGAAACCGCGCCTTGCGCTGCGCCAACTTGCGCCTGCGCGCCGCCCTTCGCGGCGGCCGCAACAAAGCCTTGCAGCTGAGGCGGCGCTCCTGCCGAAGCCGCACCGACTGAGCCGACCGCCATCGCTAGCGCGCTCTGTACAGCGTCAGCGCCCATGCCCCCACCTGCCATCTTGGCCGAAATCGCAGCCGAACCCGCCTGCTTGATCGCGGTCACGAAATCATCAATCGGCGCAGGCGTTTTGCCGTCACCGACATAATCATGGACCGGCCTGAAATGCGAGGTGATCTCAACCCCGGCATCCACGCCTGCTCCTGCTTGCGGCGCCAGAGCGGCGGCTCGACCAAGACGCTGGGTTATCGCGCTCGCCAGCATTCCTTTCGCTGCGCCGCTACCGCCTGCAAAGGTGGTATTTTTACGCAGTTCAAGCAGGATCAGCTTAAGCGGCGAGGGTGTCTTGGTGAACGCGCCAAACGCCGCCTGATCGGTGAAGTAAGCGGCGGGTTGCAGCGTTGAGATCACCCGGTCCCATTGCTCAACATAGTCGCGCGCATAAAGTGCAGCGACACCGGGGCGGATATTGCCCATCTGCGCTTGAACCCCTTCGGTAGAAGCATCGCCGCCCATGATCCACAAATCGCGCTTCAAATCTTCTTGCACCGTCGCCAGGCCAAGCTGGTAAGACTTTTCAAAACCCGTGCGCGTGTAAAAATAAGGCACGGTCAGCCCGACGACATCCTGTCCGTTGGCAAATGCTTGCGCATCGCCTGCCGAAACTGCGCTTGACGCCTGCCAAGGCGCACCTTGCGAGGACGCCGCCTTTTGACGCAAAACGGCATAAGCGCGATCGGCCAGGCTGAGTGTCTGGAGCGCCGCGCGCGCCGAGGCGATTGTTGTCCCGTCAAGCGGCGCTTTGCGGCCTGGCCAAGCCGCCGCCATGTTCTGGTCTTCCAAAAGCGCCGCCAAATGCTGGCCAAGTTCGCCGCGTACAACTTCGCGGTCAGCACCCGGAAGCACTTGATCGGCCCAGTCTGCTTCGATCCACGCCTTCACCGCGCCGGAATCCAACGGGCCCTGCCCGCCGAGCATGAGATAGACCTTGAGCGGCTCATAGACTTCGAGCGCGTTGGACGCGTTTTCAGACATATACTGCTCAAGCCGCATTAAAACGCGCGGCAGCAGAATGCGGCGCAGCCCGTCGCGATAGGCCTCGATTGCCTGATCAGCGTGGCCCGATTGGAACAGGCCCAGCGTCATGAGCAGCCCCGGCTCGCCTTTCGCACGATCCGCATAGCCCTGCGGTAAATTGCGTAAACTGCGCAAGATCGTGAGCGACTGCTCAAGATCGGGATCGGTTGCCCGCACTTCGACTAGATCGACCCCGGTCTCTCGCGTCAGTGTTTGCACTTGCTGCGTGCTGGCGAGCAATTGCTGCTGAAAGCCGCGATTGCTCATAAAGCTGACCGACCACAGCACCGCCACGAGCAGCGCGCTTGCCGCGATTGCGGATACACCGATGATCGTGCGGCGGCGCAGCCGCGCTCGCGCCGCAGGGTCCATCTGGACGAGGCCGGCTTCAGCAAAGACGACGTCTGAGAGCAGCCGGTTGAGAAAATAGGTTCGGCCCGATTGCCCGCGCGAGGTGCTGCGCGTATCGTAAACTTCGGCTATGCCCGATAGGATGCGGTCAAGCGGTGCGCCATCTTGCACGCCGCTGGTGAAGTAAAAGCCGCGCAGTGATGCGCTGGCCTGATCGCCCGCGATGAACGCACCATCGACAAACCGAGACAGACGCGCCCGCAGCGCCCCAAGCTGCGCCGGAAACCCAAGGATCAGGCTGCGCCGAGTGGCATCGACTTCCTCAAACAAGCGCTTGGCCTGTCGCTCAGACTGGCTGGCGACCAGCCGATCGAACGCGATGACAACTGTCGCCGGGTCTGGTTTGCCGGCACTTATTGGCAGAGTTGCGCCCAGAACAGCCCGCCGTCCTTCGACGTCGAGATCGTCGTAAAATTCGCAAAACCCTGCGAGCAGATCGGCCTTGGTCAGAATCAAATAAGCAGGGACCGAGACTTCGAGCGTTGAGCGCAATTCGGCCAGACGGCGGCGAACGGCCGCTGCATGCGTATCAAGGTTGGCACGGCTTCCCTTAAGCAGTTCATCGACGCCGATCGCGATCAAAATACCGTTGATCGGCTGGAGCGGCCGATGCTTTTTGAGCAGCGACAGAAAGCTGCGCCATCCTTGCGCATCGACGCTGGAGTCAGAATCCTGGGTGGTATAGCGGCCTGCGGTATCAACCAGCGCGGCCTCATCGGCGAA
>JBBRXQ010000429.1:0-2855 GCA_038238515.1 Sphingomonadales bacterium
CCCTAATGCGATCGCAATTCCTAATGGCGCGGATTGCAACCCATTAAACAAATTCTTTACGACTCCAGACCCTTCAGCTGCGCTGGTAGGCAAATTTCCTGATGGCAGCGGCGGCGCAAACGGGCGTTACCCAGGCCGCCCATTTGGTGAAACAAACATCTTTTTCACACGCATGCTTGTGAATGCCAATCTTAGTGACACACTGAAGTTGGTGTCGACGACAGGCTACATGAAACTCAATTCGGTCGATTTCGACTCTTACAGTTATGCTGGTGTAGGCCCCGCCTTCCGTCCGAGCGGTGCCCCACTGGCGTTTCCGGCATTCGGACCTTTCTCGGCCGTTGCCCTCGCCGCCATAAACACACCCGGCTCTGCGCAGGGCACAGGCGGAAGCGACCCAGTAAATAAAACACAGCAATTCACCCAAGAGCTTCGCTTCGTTAGTAATTTCTCGGGACCATTTAATTTCGCACTTGGTGCCTTTTATGAAAAGCGCACGATCGATTTTAATACGTCGCAACAGGCGTTTAACCTCTCGTTGCTTCGACCAGATCGGGTTACTGGAAATACTTTTGATTACTACAAGAAGCACCAAACCAAAACTAACGCATATTCGCTGTTTGGTAGCGGCTCCTTTGACATCACCGAACAGCTTGAGCTGACAGGTGGCGTGCGCTGGACACGGGAAACCAAGGTGAACACGATCACCATTCCTTACGTGCATGATATCGCAACAAACGTGTTTGGTTTCGTGGGGAGCGGATTTTTCTCTGGCCCAATTCCGTTTAAGGATAGCAATTTCTCGCCAGAGGTTTCGCTTAGGTACAAGGTCAATCCTGACTTCAACATCTATGGTGCGTTCAAGACTGGTTATAAATCGGGCGGTATCGACAACAGCGTGTTGCCATCTTCGTCGCTCATAAATTTCACCATTCCAGCAAACCGCGCTGCGGCAAATGCGAGCGTCTCCTTCAAATCTGAAACCAGCAGAGGCGGTGAAATCGGCTTTAAATCTCAGCTGGCCAACCGGACGATTACGTTGAATGCTTCTGCTTACTATTACGTGTTTAACAACCTGCAGGTGCAAAACTTTAACGCCGTCACGATCAACTTCGTCACAAGCAACGCAGGCGCATTGACGACCAAAGGCATTGATGTTGACTTTGGCTGGCGCACGCCAGTTGAAGGGCTCAGCTTTACCGGTGCGCTCGCCTATACTGATGCAAAGTTCACCAAGGATTTCATCACCGGTGTGGGTCCAGATACAATCGCGGGAACTGCAGACGATCCCAATCTTCGAGGCCGGCGTGCTGCGCGAGCTCCGGAATTTTCGGGTAACATCGCGTTTGATTACACAAGACCGCTTAACGATAGCCTAGAATTGGGTCTCAGTGGTAACGTTGCTTATAGCGGTGACTATTTTGCGAATAATGGCTTTCTTGATGACTTTGTTCAAAAAGCATACGCGACAGTCGATGGAACCATTTCAATTGGTGCGCCGGGCGGAAAGTGGAAGCTGGCACTTATTGCCACCAACATTACTGACAAAATCTTTGTCAACACAGCCGGTCCCCGTCCGTTTCTTGCTGGTCCAAACGGAATTGGTACGCCAGGCACGCCAACTTTTGTCCCCGCTGGCGATGATATCGTAAACACCGTTAACCGCGGGCGTCAGGTGTTTATCCAAGGCAGCGTGCGCTTCTAATAAACGTCAACACCATCCTAAAAAAGATGCCGCCCCTGTAACGGGGCGGTATTTTTTTTGGTTTGTGGGGGTATACCGTTCGCGTTCAAAATCTCCGCGAGGTGCCGCGCGCGCTTGCCTCTGCTCCACTCGCCGTGAGTTTGTTGTGACACAGGCAGAAGCGGGGGGCGGCGGCCGGCCCGAATAGCGCGGTGTTTGAAGGATAATTCGGAGCATAGTGCGCATCGCCGCCACCTAGGGCATGATCCAGTATCACCGAACCCGAAAGTTCTTGTCCCCCTCCCGCTTGCGGGAGGGGCTAGGGATGGGCAGCAGCGCAGCGCCCTCCTGCTTCGGCGCCGCCGTTAGGCCGCGGTCACGCGGACCGGGATAGCGCTTTGGATGGCTTGGCCGGTGATCGGATCGATATCAACATCGTCGCTGATCAGGCGGTTGGTTGAGCTGCCTTTGGTCAGCACATCATCTTTGCCCGCATCGTCATCGCCAAACGCGTGGCTCATCGAGATAACCCCGCGCCGCACTTTGTCGCTGGCTTTGCCAATCGCGAAGATCGAAGCCATCGGCGAGCTGATCTCAACCATCTGGCCATCGTTCACACTGAGCGCGGCCAAATCCGCCGGATTGAAGAACGCCGGATTGTTTGGCATTTTGTCGCGCAGCACCGGGAACGTGTGGCCATTGCTGTTATACCGGTGCTTAGAGCGGCGCGAGATCAGGCGGAAATCAAACGCCGATTGATCCGCCCCGCGCTTGGCATAATCGATCAGCGCAGCGGGCATCGCGCCCTCCGCCAGATCAAACTTGCCCGAGGCATCGGGGTCGGCCGGGCCGATGGAAAGGTGCAGCTCAGGATAAAACACCGCGCTGCCGGGCCGGTCTGATGCAAGCGCATCGGCCCGCGCCTTGCTTGGTTTCAGCAGCGAACCTTCGCTAATCAGATCGAGCACCGTCGCCTTGTCAGGGCAGGTTTCCATCGAAACCGCGCCGCCCGGATAGGTCAGCTGCACGCCCATATGCTTGGCCAGCCACCACAGCATTTCATATTCATCCATAGTGTCGCCCGGCGGCGGCACCATCGCCTCGGTGTAATGCGCGTAAGGCTCTTCGCAGAAGTTTTCCGAGACATTGTTGATGTCTTCACGCTCAAGGC
>JBBRXQ010000430.1:0-2852 GCA_038238515.1 Sphingomonadales bacterium
AAGGCCTTTAAGCTTATCCATATTTTCTTCGAGAAACGAAAATCCGAAGATACCGATCGCCTTGGGATTGGCCTCAATCTTTTGCACGATCAGATTGTCGTTTTCGCCCGAATCGACATAAGCGCCATCCTCGCGAACATTGCCGCAAATCTCGTCATGCTTTTCCTTGTTGCTCTCTTTCAGTGCCTTCATCTCAGGATTTGCGTCGCAGCCTTTGAACAGGATCAGCTCTTTGAAGGCATCGCGCGTGCCTGAGGTGGATGGCGGGCCATAGACAAGGATCGCTTCATTAGGCCACGCGGGATTCACATCTTGCCATGTCTTCGCCGTGTTCGGCTTGCCGTATGGGGTCAATGCCAGCGCTTGATAGATGCCTTCGGGAGTAAACGGGATATTTGGCCCCGCGTTGGTCTCGGCAAAGGCGACGCCATCAAGCCCGATTTGGATTTCGACGATTTCTTTGACATTGTTCTTTTGGCAATCATCGAACTCTGACTTTTTCATCCGGCGCGAGGCATTGGCAATATCGGGGTGTTGCGCGCCCACCCCGCCGCAAAAAAGCTTCATGCCAGCGCCCGTGCCGGTCGATTCAATGATCGGCGATTTGACAGAGGGATCAGACCGCGCCACCGATTCGGCAACAGCTTTGGCGAAAGGATAAACTGTGGACGAGCCAACCGCGCGTACTTGATCCCGGCTGCCCGCTTGCTGGCCGCCGCAGCCGGCGAGCGTAAGCGCCAGCAACGCGGCCGCGAAGGGTGCGGCTGACATGACAACTGTTGATTTCTCAAACATCATAAACACTTTCGACACCCAGTGGACATCCTCGCAATGCGACAACGGCATGACAGCCTTAAGACACTACCTGAGCCGGTGCCTGAGCCGGTGCCTGAAGTGGTGCCTTGGTAGGCGGGGCAGCAAGCGCCATTCGTACAGTCACGGCTGTTCCTTCGCCTAAGCGGCTTGTAATGTCGAGCTTGCCGCGATGGCGTTCAACAATGTGCTTTACAATGGCAAGCCCCAGTCCGGTGCCGCCCGCAGCCCGGCTGCGGCCCGGGTCGGTGCGATAGAAGCGGCGGGTGAGATAGGGAATGTGATCGGCATGGATGCCGTCGCCGCGGTCGGTCACGGTTAGCACCGCTTCGTTTGCCGAGACCTTCACATTCACATCCACCGGAACGCGTTGATCGCCATACTTGAGCGCATTATCGATCAGATTGCGGATCACCTGATCAAGTTGCTGGCGATCGCCAATGACGACGGCCGGGGTTGTTTCAATCGAGAGCCGTGCGTCGCCAACCGTGGCGCAAACCTCGCCGCCAATGGAATTGGCAAGCTGGCCCAGATCGATCCGCTCGCGCGGAATTTCGTGCTTTTCAGCCTCAATGCGCGAAAGCGACATGAGATCCTCGACCAGACTTTGCAGCCGTTTTGCCTCGCGCAGCACGGTATTGTGAAACCGTGCTGCAGTTGCGGCATCGACCTTGGCGTCTGGGTCTGACAGCGTTTCGATATAGCCAATGATCGAGGATAGGGGCGTGCGCAGTTCGTGGCTGGCGTTGGCCACGAAATCGGTGTGCGAGCGGCTGACGTCTGCTTCCACCGTGCGGTTGACCAGTTCGATCACCGAAAATCGATCATCGATGCTAACGCGGCTGAGGTGCCAAATGCTGCGTGACCCGGTGAGGCCGCGCACCACCGCGCTGCCATTGGGCTTATCGAGCAAGGTGATGGCTTCGGGATGGCGCAGCGCAACCCGCGCATCTTGCCCGATAATATGCGGACCTAATGCTTCTCGCGCAGCCGCATTGGCAGCGCCGATGCGCTGATCATCAAGCATAAGCACCGGCACACTAAACGTTTCGACTAGCTCGATCATTGTTTGGCGCGAGACACTGCCGTCGTTTGGTAACGGCGCGGGCATAGCCGGTTCGGGCGTGGCTAGCCATAATGTGGCGAGCCACAAGATTAACACAGCGACCGCAAGCCACAGCGTTGCTCCAGCCAGCAGCATGCCGATCGCAGTGGCAATCGCGACCGCGATGCTAGACCAAGGAAGGGACGCGCCTTTCATTGCAAAACCTTTTCCACCTGTTTCGCATCCGTTGCCGAACGCGGTTTTGTTGTTTCACACGATGCCAGAATCGAGTGGCGGGGCTAGAATCGAGTGGCGGGGCTAGAATCGAGTGGCGGGGCTAAAGTCGGGTAGCGGGCTTTCACCAAAATCGAGACCCGAGAACAAATGCGGCTGATGATCGTCGATCTTGGATTGGCCTTAATCGCTGGCCAGTGCCCTAGTATAATCCTCAAAGCTGCTGTTTTGTGTCGGTTAGTGAAACAAATGCGCCATTGTTTGATTATCAGCAACAAGGCGCGCGATGCGAAAATTACCAGCAGTCTCAGTTTTCGGCGTAACTGCGGCCTTTTGATGGCAGATAACAAGTATGACAAGCCTGACTTGCGCAACGATTGCCCCGCAGGGTTAAGCTGAAAGTATCATGCTCTAATGCGGCATGAACCAAGTTTTCGCCGCAGTTGACAACAAGATCACCGCAAGCATCGACAAGATCACCGAAAAGAAGCCCCATGGCACGGGGCTAATGCGATCGAGATCGCGGCGGCGGCTGTGCATTCGATCGGCAAGTGTGGCCACGACCGCCAGCGCCAGAACGATCACCCCGGCACCAAAGAATTGGTCAAAGGCAGTCAAACTATCGAGGTCCATCGATCTTTCCGTGGGGGTATTTGGCCAGAACTTGCCGCATGTGCAAAACTTCCACCCATCGGACGGACCAAGCGCACGTCGTTCTTAGAGTATTAGACTTCAGATGGTGACCCCTACGGGAATCGAA
>JBBRXQ010000431.1:0-2819 GCA_038238515.1 Sphingomonadales bacterium
ACCATGAGCGGAGGATTGGTTGCGATCAGATCCTTGATCGCCTGATTGTCAGGCTTTGTGCCCGCGCAGCGAGAAAAGGCGAAATTGCAGGGCAGGCCCATATCGTCTTCGAGGAACTTGCGGATGCCGCGCGCATATGTGTCTGTGGCGACAATGCCAAAGCTTGCTGTGCCAAAGAAATCCTGCGTCACCGAACGCCACAAATCCCACAGCGGTTTGATCGTGGTGTGCTTCTCACGCTCAATGAACGGCTCGGGATCAAGCCCCGTCAGCTCGCCCAGCTTGCGCAGAAACAGCGTGGTGCTTTCCAGCCCGATGGGGGCCTGAAGATAGGGCCGCTCAAGCGCTTCGCACAGGCCGCGACCAAATTCACGGTACATGCAGACGTTGACGCGCGCCAATGCGAGTTTTTTCACATCGGCCAGATGGCTTCCGAGCGGGAAAACCATACCGACTTCGGCACCAACTCCCTCGATAAGCCGGCGGATCTCGGCAAGATCAGACGGCATATTGAACGTGCCATACATCGGGCCGATGATATTGACCTTTGGCTTCTCGCCATCGCGTAAGGCCCTGAGTTCGGGCACTTTCTTGGGGCCGAATTGAGTCCACAGCCAAGTGAGCGCGCGGTCGCCCGCTTGCCATTGATCTTCGTCGATTGTGCGCGGCAGGAAGCGCTGAACATTGGTGCCCTCAGGCGTAACGCCGCCGCCGATCATCTCAGCGATCGAACCTGTTACCACCACAGCGGGCAGATCGGGATCGAGCGTTTTCCAAGCGCGGCGCATCGCGCCCTCGGTGCCGTCGCGGCCCAATTCCTGCTCACCCAGACCGGTCACGACAATCGGAAGCTCATGCGGTGGCAGAGCATCGGTGTAATGCAGCACCGAAGTAACCGGCAAATTCTCGCAGCCCACGGGGCCATCGATAATGACCTGCAGCCCCTTGATGGCGGTGAACGCGTAAACCGCGCCCCAATAACCGCCCGCGCGATCATGATCGATAACATACGTCATGTGCCGATGTGCTCCTCCGCCTTCGCGGCGGCGATGCGTTTGGCGGCATATTTGGCTTTGAATTCAGGGCGATCAACGGGGGTGGTTTCCCACACGCCTGCGGTGGGGCCTGTGCCCACGCCTTCGAAGAAAGCCGACATCTTATCGAACCGGTGCTGATTGCCGAGCGCGGCATTGACCACCATCGCCAAGCTGCCCGCTCCGGCAGGCCCCATCAGCGGACGCGCCGAGATTAGGTTGGTGAAATAGAGCGAGGGGATCGACTTTTGCTTGGCGTGCTGAACGACGGGCGTGGTGCCAATCGCCAAGTCTGGGCCATATTCGGCAATCGCGGCAATGTCTTGCTCAAGACTGGCGCGGTATTGCACGCGGCAACCATGCGCATCCAGCCAATCGCGATCAGGATCGGACCAGACCGTGCGCGGGCAAGCGGTGCCCACATAAGGCACCTCCGCGCCGCTCTCGATCAGCAACCGAGCGACCAGCAGCTCTGAACCCTCGTAGCCCGAAACGGTGATCCGCCCTTTAATGGGCTTTGCGGCTAGCGCGTCACGGATGGCCGGGATGAAGCGGTTTTTGGCCGCATCGACTTTGTCTTGCGCTATGCCGCAGGCTGCACCGATGGCATCAAGCCAAGCCGCTGTGCCATCTGCGCCAACAGGCGCGGAACCAACAACGGTCCGCCCGGCGGCTTCGAATTCACGGATGCTGGCTGTGTAAAAAGGATGGATCGCGCCAACCACGGCGCAATCAAGCGCCTGATACAGTTCGCGCCATTCGCGCGTGGGCACGACCGGACCGGCCGCCAAACCAAGCGGCTCAAGCATGAGACCAATCCCTGGCGGATCGGCAGGGAACATTTCGCCAAGCAGCGTTACAGTCGGGCGGTCGGCACGCTGTTTTGGCGCGGCAACCGGGCCTTGCTCAGCCTCCCTGCGGGCATAAGCGAGCATCGCGCCGGCCAGCACATCTTTAGCCTCTGCATGCGTTGGCACACCAAATCCGGGCACATCAATGCCGATCACGCGAACGCCATTGATCTGGTCCGGCAGCAGTTGGAGCGGCACACCCGATGCGGTTGGCACGCACAGATTGGTGACAATGATGGTGTCGTAGAGCGCGGGATCAGCGAGTCCTTCGACCGCTTCCTTGATATCTTCGAACAGTTTGCCCGTGACCAGCGTTTCCGAAGAAAATGGCACGTAGCCGACGCTGCGCTTGGCGCCATAGAAATGCGAAGTGAAAGTCAGGCCATAAACACAGCATGCTGAGCCAGAAAGAACCGTTGCTGTCCGGCGCATCCGCAGGCCCACGCGGAGCGATCCGAACGCTGGACACATCGATTGCGGCTGGTCGTGCGGGCCTTGCGGATAATCCGCAGCATAGCGAGCCAAAACGTCTGACTTACCCGCAGCAACCGCTGCTTCGCGCAGCGTATCTTTCGATCCGCAACCGCCAGCTTCCGCAGCAGCAAGGTCGATCAGGTCGCGATCGCGTGGAGGGGTTTGGGGGTTCACGATGTCAGACCGTATCGTAAACGACTTCAAGAGTGGGCTTGATCACGAATTCTTTGCCGCGCATGTCGGCTTGTGATGCGGGCTTTAGTGCAAAATCTGCGCCAGTGACGTCAGCGCTAAACAGATTGAGCAGGCCGTCTTGATCTAGCGGCGTTGGGCGCAGGGGGGGCGCTTCGGCCACATTGATCGCCAATTCTTCAAACAGCGATGCCCATTGGCCGCCGGGCTTGCCGATGATCTGGTAATTCGCGCTCTTTTTGCGGATGTCTTCGTTAGCTGGGATCGC
>JBBRXQ010000432.1:0-2809 GCA_038238515.1 Sphingomonadales bacterium
ATGCCCGAGCAAGGCCCCGCCGCCGGGTTCGGTTCAGAGGCGCTGGCCGATATGTGGCGCCCTTATATCGAAACCTGCATCGAAGCATTTGGGCCTCAGCGCGCAATGTTTGAAAGCAACTATCCGGTCGATCGCTGGGGCGCTGACTACGCAACCTTGTGGAACACGTTCAAGCGGATCGCTGCAGGGGCCTCCGCCGATGAAAAGCATGCTTTGTTCGCGGGCACGGCGGCGCGGGTCTATGGGATCGAGCATGTGCTTCTGCCTGCCTAAATATTGCCCCTTTTTGCTAGCCTAGCCCCCTTTGACACTTGGGCAGCGACACAATAAGCGTCTCCTTAATCGATCGTTTAAACTCCCGGAGAGAGCTGTTATGCCGCTGCCCACCTTGTTCAAGAATATGCGTCTGCCGGTGATCGGATCGCCGCTATTTATCATTTCAGGCCCAGAACTGGTGATCGCGCAGTGTAAAGCGGGCATTATCGGTAGCTTCCCCTCGCTCAATGCGCGGCCAATCAGCCAGCTCGACGAATGGCTTCACCAGATCAACGAAGAGCTGGCGGCGCACAATCGCGCAAATCCGGATGAGCAGGCAGCGCCGTTCGCAGTGAATCAGATCGTTCACAAGACCAACGACCGACTCGAACAAGATATGGAACTTTGCGCCAAGTGGCAGGTGCCGATGCTGATCACCTCGCTCGGCGCGCGCGAAGACATTTTTCAAGCTGCGCACGGCTGGGGCGGCATCGTGCTCCACGATGTGATCAACGATAAGTTTGCGCACAAGGCGATCGAAAAAGGTGCTGACGGGCTTATTCCTGTGGCGGCGGGCGCAGGCGGCCATGCGGGAGCGCTCTCGCCTTTCGCGCTGATGCAGGAGATTCGCACCTGGTTCAGCGGGCTCGTCGCGCTCTCTGGCGCGATCGCTCACGGTCGCTCGATCCTTGCTGCGCAAGCCTTGGGCGCAGATTTCGCCTATATCGGCTCGGCGTTCATCGCGACAGAGGAAGCCCGCGCCGCCGAAGGATACAAGCAAGCTATCGTCGATTCGCGCGCGGAGGATATCGTCTATTCAAACCTGTTCACCGGGGTTCACGGCAATTACTTGCGCTCCTCGATCGTCAGCGCGGGGCTCGATCCGCAGAATCTTCCGGTCAGCGATCCTTCTGCGATGAACTTTGGCTCTGGCGGCAATACCAAAGCCAAGGCTTGGAAAGACATCTGGGGCTCAGGCCAGGGCGTTGGCGCGGTTGAAAAGGTTGAAACCGTGGCCGAGCGAGTTGCAACGCTCACCAGCCAATACCGCGAGGCCGCAGCAGAGCTTGCCGCGAATACATCGCCATTTATGGTTTAGAGCTTACTGTCGGTTGCATGCCAAAGCATCTCGGCCATCCGGTCGAGGTGACTGAAATCTAGCGCGGGATCGCGGCGGTTGAGCACCACCGTCTCGCCCTTGGGCGGGGTGAGCATGCGGCGGCGCAGCGCGCGCTGGAGCAAGTCCAGCCGCATCAGCGCCTCAAGCGCGGCAAGTTCGCTGTCATAGCGCCGCGTCTTGCTCCAACCCATTTCAATCTGGCCAAACCGTTCGATGACCATTTCCGAATAGGACCGGTGCGGTCCGCGATGGAGCGGTAGGCCGATCATAAGCGCACCGGTTTCGGTCGCCGGAAGCAGCAGCCCATTGCGCCGAAAATCGTGAAATCCGATCTGCTCAGAACCAAGTCCCCAGATCATCCGCCCAAAAGCACGGCGCCCAAGCAGCTGCCGGGGCAATAAATGATGGCGTTGCACGCCCGGCCTATAGCCCGGGCTGCCCAGCACGTTGACCGAACGAAATGGGATGGGCGCCCGCAAAGAAATACTTGGTTCAACCACATCAGCAATGTCGCGGCTGGCTGTTAACCGAGCATTCGCAGACGTCCTAAATTCACAACACCCGGACGTTAAGCCTGTTTTGGCCCACAGGCTCGAGCCATACCGCGCCTGCGCCCGATAAAACCACCTCGCACGCCGCATTAACCCGGCCATGCGCGACTAGCCAATCGGTCAAACGCACCGCGATTCGGCTGTCTTCGCGGCTGGGCACCGGGCCCTTTGACTGGAGCGAAAACTCTTGCCCGATCAGAAACTCCAGCCCTTCGCTGTCGAATCCATGCTGCCCTTTGATGAGCGCGGTCAGCGCCATCGCCGGAAACGGACCACCCGCAAGCCAGATGCCAATCGATTCAGCAAACCACGCCGGAGACATGATGGTGCGTGCTGGATGCCAGATAATCGCCCGCAAACCGGCCAGAGGGACAAGCTGCATCACCAGCCCCGCAGCGACGCGCACCACCGGCAAGAGGTGCTGCGCGCCAGCCAGATGCGGACCAGGAGCGAAGTGAACCGCAGCCAGTCCCGCAGTGTCGAATGTCGGCGGCAAGGCAACGGTGTGAGCATAAGCCGAAGGCCCGGCACTCTCTATTGGTGCCAAACCGCCAAGATCAAACGTCAACCCCTCGCTCAGCAGCTCAACGCAGCCCAAAGGATCTGTTGTGGGGGCTCTCTGAACGATCGTAAATTCGCAAGTCTGTGCAGCCCAATTCGCGAAGGTTGGCACATCGGGGCGCAAAGATGCATCGAACAGCAACGTGGCAAGCGGTTCGCAGCCAACATTTTGCTCGAAAACCAACTGTGATGCCTCCTCTTAACGCAAAGTTACTTGGCATTAAGCGTGCCCGCGCGTCGACCCATTTACGACCAATTCGGTTATAATCTAGACGCCGCGTAGGGCAGGCGGATTAATAAATTCCCATCATGAGCCCCGCGC
>JBBRXQ010000433.1:0-2809 GCA_038238515.1 Sphingomonadales bacterium
CCCCGGCTGATCACCAGTTCGAGTCGCGCCGAGGGAAGCTGCTTGTCACTGCGCTCATTCAGTTCGATCTCAACGACATTGCCGGGGATCATCACCGGCCGCAGCATCCGGCCGCGCGCGCCCGCGACATAGCCCGCGATCAGCCCGTGATCGGCGGTAAACATGCGCGCCACGGCGCCATGTTCACCATGCGGGAATGAGGCGCAAAGAATGGCGGTGGCCCGGATCAGCATAGGAACGGCTGTGCAGCCTATCGCGGGTGCCCGCAAGCATCGCAATTCCCCCGTTGGAACGCGGCGCGATCTGCGTTAGCGTGCGCATTATGAAGCAGCTATTCCAGCACGCCGCCGTGACAGACGGCATCACCGTTCGCGTGGCGGTCAATTTTCTGCCTGAACAATCGCGGGTCGATGCGGGCAAATGGTTTTGGGTCTACCACATCCGGATCGAGAACGGCTCAGACCAACCTGTGCGCCTGCTCACCCGCCATTGGCGCATCACGGATGGGCGCGGCCAGACCAACTTTGTCGATGGCGAAGGCGTTGTTGGCGAACAGCCGTTGCTGCAACCCGGCGAGGCGCATGATTATGTCTCTGGCTGTCCGCTGGGCACGCCGCAAGGCACCATGCAGGGCCACTATATCATGGAGCGCGGCGATGATTCGTTGATCGAAGTGGCAATCCCGCGCTTCCCGCTGGCGGCCCCGGCACCAGCGAATTGAGCGAAGGGCGCGCGCCATGAAGCGAACTCATCTGCCGCTCAACGGCCTGCGCGTGCTCGATGCAGCCGCGCGGCATCTATCGTTTACGCGCGCCGCCGATGAGCTTGCGGTAACTCCGGCGGCGGTCGGCCAGCAGATCCGCGCGCTCGAAGACCTTTTGGGTGTGGTGCTGTTTCGCCGGACGACCAAGGGCCTTGTGCTCACCGAGGAGGCCTGCGCGGGCCTTAACGCCATTCGCGAGGGGTTTTTGCGCTTTGAAGAAGGCGTGCAGGCGATGCAGGCCGGGCAATCGAGCCATGTCTACACCATCGCCTGCCCGCGAGACTTCTTCGCGTCTTGGCTCTCGCCCCGGTTGGCCGCGTTTCGTGCGCAAAGCCCCACCATGCGCTTTGCGTTGGCCGCAGGGGACGGCGAGACCGATTTTACCGAGGCCAACCTCGATCTGGCGGTGCGCTGGGCGGAAGGGCCGGGCGAGCTAGAAGGCATCGCGCTGGGCGCACCGATGGTGCAGATTGTTGCCGCGCCGGGCCTTGGCAATGCGGCCCCTTGGATCAGCTGGCCGGGCGATCCTATGCCCGATGAGGATCAGCGCGAGCCGCAGTTTTCCGTTGGTGACGCTGGCACCGCCATCAGCGCTGCCGCAGCGGGACTAGGCAAAGCGCGCGTGCCTTTACTGCTGGCAGAAGCCGCGACCGCGACCGGCCGGGTTGAGGCAGTGGGTATGCCTGAGGCCGGGCGGCGCGGCTATTGGCTGGTCGCTCCGTTGCCGCAATGGCGTCAGGCCAAAGTGAAGGCGCTGGTTGCTGCGCTTACGGCGTAAGATCGTTGGCTGCACTCCCTACGCTCAGCCATCAGCCCGCGCCAGAAACGCATCGAGCGCTGCGTTGACCGCGCCGGGGGCTTCCCACGGCACGAAATGGCCGCAATCGGGCACGCTAACAATTGTGAGATCGGGGATTAGCGCTTCCAATCCCTCGAGATTGCTGGGCGGCAGGGCCTGATCATCCAGCGCCCAGATCACCAGCGTGGGGATTGCTAGTGGCGGTAGTGGGTGGTCGGCGTAACCAACGGGCAGCACATAAGGCGCATCGACCGGCGGCACATCCATCGGGCTGGCGCGATACCAGTTCAGCATTGCGATGGCAGCATCTGGATCCGCCCAATCCGCTAGCATTGCCGCTTGCTCATCGGGCTCCATCGTGGGCGAGCGTTCCCATTTAAGCGCTTGGGCAAGCAATGCGCCAAGACCGTGCTCGCGCACCAGCGGATCGTGCGCCGGATCGCGAAACGCGCGCATATACTGGCTTGCGGCGCGCTGCACTGGATCGAGAAACAGCAGGCGCGGAAACACCGTGGGGTGCGGGGCATTGGCGATCACGGCGCGGGTTACGCGGGTGCCCTGGCCCATCAGCGCCACGCCCCATGCAATCGCGCCGCCCCAATCGTGCCCAATGATCGTAAATTGCCCGACGCCCAGCGCATCGGCGAGGAGGAAGATGTCGCCGATCAGCTTGTCGGGCGTGTAGCTTTCTACATCTTGAGGCTTTGATGAACCGCGATAGCCGCGCTGATCGGGTGCAATGCAGCGATACCGGCCCGAGAGATGCGCGATCTGATTGCGCCAAGTGCGGTGCGATTCGGGGAAGCCATGAAGGAACATCAGCACCGGGCCATCGCGCGGCCCAGCATCAACAACGTCGAGCTCAATGCCATTGGCCAGGGCGATGCGTTGCATTGCTTCGTTCATGGCTGCATTCATTGCGGAGTTTCCATGCGGGTGGCATAGCCTGCGGCGACCCAACCAGCCACTTTGTCAAACAGCGCGTCGGGAGTGCGGCGCATCTCGCCAAGCTGCTTCTCGGCACCTGTAGCAACAATGATTTCGCGCTCGTCTGCGGCAATGGCGGCCAGCATTTCGAGGGCCGCCACATCGGGATCGATCCCGCCCTCGATCCCCGGATCGCTTGCGCCGCGCGGGCTGCCATCCGCCGTCAGCGCATTGCGCGAGACATTGGTGCGGACTGAGCCCGGCGCGATAACGTGAACTTTGAGCCCGAGGTGCGCCACTTCGCTGCGCAAAGCATCGGA
>JBBRXQ010000434.1:0-2796 GCA_038238515.1 Sphingomonadales bacterium
GACCCTAAGCTGAAGACCGCGATTTCCGATCTTGAGGTGGAAACCCGCGAGATGAAGGGCAGCTTCTGGCAGTTCCGCTATCCGTTGGCCGATGGCGCGGTGCTGGCAGATGGCCGCGACCACATCGTCGTCGCCACCACCCGGCCCGAGACGATGCTGGCCGATATGGCGGTGGCGGTGAACGCCGATGACCCGCGCTACCAATCAGTGATTGGCAAGTTCATTGATCTGCCTTTGACTGGGCGGCGCATTCCGATTGTGGCCGATGATCATGCCGATCCGGCGCTGGGCAGCGGCGCGGTGAAGATAACTCCGGGGCACGATTTCAACGATTTCGAAGTGGGCAGGCGCGCCGGGATCAAGGCGGCGGACATGCTCAACATGTTTGATGCCGAGGCCAAGGTGGCGCAAGTTTCGGACGGGCTGATCCCGGAATCGTTTGTCGGCATGGAGCGCTTTGCCGCGCGCGCGGCGGTGGTCGAGGCGATGAACGCGCTGGGCGCGCTGGTGCCGTATAAGACGAAGAACAAGGAAGGCGAGGAGATCGAACTCGACGCCGAACCGCGCACCATCCAGACGCCTTATGGCGACCGCGGCGGGGTGGTGATCGAGCCGTGGCTGACTGATCAATGGTATGTGAACGCCGCCGAATTGGCCAAAGCGCCGATGGCCGCTGTGCGTTCGGGCGCGATCGAGATTGTGCCCAAGACATGGGAGAAGACGTTTTTCAACTGGATGGAGAATATTCAGCCTTGGTGTGTGAGCCGTCAGTTGTGGTGGGGGCATCGGATACCGGCTTGGTATGGTTCGGATGGCCAAATCTATGTCGCTGAAACTGAGGACGCCGCGCAGGCGCAAGCGGGTGCGACCGTTACGCTAGCAAGGGACGAGGACGTCCTCGACACATGGTTCTCCTCCGCGCTCTGGCCGTTTGCCACGCTGGGGTGGCCGGATGAGGGCGACGCAAAAGCCCTCCCCCGTTCGGGGGAGGGTTGGGTGGGGGCGCCCGGCGCTGAAACCGCACATGGCGGAACCCCCACACCCCAGCCCTCTCCCCACCGGGGAGAGGGAGCAGGTCAGTCGTTGCTGCAACGGCATTATCCCAACGATCTGCTGATTTCGGGCTTTGACATCCTGTTTTTCTGGTGTGCGCGGATGGCGATGATGGGGTTGCAGTTTCAGGGGGAGGTGCCATGGAAGCGGCTTTATCTGCACGGGCTGGTGCGCGCCGCCGATGGGCAGAAAATGTCGAAGTCCAAAGGCAATGTGATCGATCCGCTGGTGCTGATTGATCAATATGGCGCAGATGCGCTGAGGTTTTTCATGGCCTCGATGGAAAGCCAGGGCCGCGATGTGAAGATGGATGAGCGGCGGGTTGAGGGATACCGCAACTTTGCCACCAAGCTTTGGAACGCAGCGCGGTTTTGCCAGAGCAACGGCATTGGCGCGAGCACATCGCTGAGCGCGCCGGCGGCGACTTCGGCGGTCAACCGCTGGATCATCGGCGAAGTGGTGGAAACGGTTGCTGCGCTGGATGCGGCGCTGGCCGATCTGCGCTTTGATGCCGCCGCGAACATGATCTACCACTTCGTGTGGGACCAGTTTTGCGACTGGTACATCGAGCTGGTGAAGGGCAATTTTGACGAGGAAACCCGCGCTGTGGCGGGCTGGGTGCTCGATCAGATACTGGTGATGCTCCACCCGTTCATGCCATTTGTGACCGAGGAATTGTGGCATGCGCTCGGCGAGCGGCAAGGCGCGCTCATCGTGGCTCGGTGGCCAGATCCGGGCGCTGTAGTGGACGGCGCGGCCAAGCGCGAGGTGGAATGGCTGATCGAATTGGTCTCGAATATGCGCGCCGCCAAGAATGAGCTGCTGATTGCACCGGGCACGAAGCTTACCGCTTGGCTTCCCGAACCAAGCTCTGCCACCCGTGCGATAATCGAAGCGAATGGCGCAGTGATCAACCGGCTTGCGCGCGTTCTTGCGATCCACTTCGCGCCCGCCCCTGTGGGCGCGGCGATGCAGGTGGGCGCGGGCGATGCGAATCTGATCGTGCCGCTCGAAGGCATAGTTGATATCGCCGCCGAGAAGGCGCGGCTCGAAAAGGCGCTGGTTGTTTCTACTAAGGAACGCGACTCGCTCGCTAAGCGGCTGGACAATCCGGCCTTTGCTGAGAAGGCCAAGCCCGAGGCGGTGGATAAGGCGCGGGCAGACTTTGCGGCGCATGCTGCCGAGGCGGAGCGGCTGGCGGTGGCGCTGGGACGGCTAGGATGAGGGGACTAACGTGAGCCTTACGCTGGCTACCACTGCGCCGGGCGAGCCGGAGATTTTTGCTTCGCTTCAGGGCGAAGGCCCTTCGGCGGGCAGCCCGTCGGTGTTTATCCGGCTATCGCGCTGTAATCTGGCGTGCCGCTGGTGCGATACCGCCTACACGTGGCGCTTTATCGGCGACAGCAGGCCGCACCGGCATGATGCGGCGTTTGAGCGGCTGGAGAACCAGATCACCATGCTGGCGCGCGAGGCGGCGCTGCGCGTGCTGGCTTTTCCGCAAAAACGGCTGGTGATTACAGGCGGTGAGCCATTGTTGCAGGCTGGGCCGCTGGTGAGCATGATTGAGATGCTGAAGGAAGCGCGGCCGGGGCTGCAAGTTGAGATCGAGACGAATGGCACGGTTGCCCCGCCGCACGCGCTGGATGTGGTGGTTGATCAATACAATGTTAGCCCCAAGCTGGCGCATTCAGGCAATGCGGCCGAACTGGCGCTGATCCCCGAGCGGATGCGCGATTGGGCGAC
>JBBRXQ010000435.1:0-2787 GCA_038238515.1 Sphingomonadales bacterium
GAGGTGGCCACCCGCCAGATCGGCGAAATGGTGATGGAGGGGCTGCGGTTGCTCGATAGCGTCGCCTACATCCGCTTTGCCAGCGTCTATCGCGATTTCACTGAAGCGCGCGATTTTGAGGAATTCGCCAGCACCGTGCGCGAAATGGGCGAGCAATGAACCAGCCCATCATCGTCCTCGTGCGCCCACAACTCGGTGAGAATATTGGCAAGGCGGCGCGCGCGATGCTCAATTTCGGGCTTACCGAATTGCGGCTGGTTGCGCCGCGCGATGGCTGGCCCAATCCCTCGGCGGGGCCATCAGCGGCGGGGGCTGATATCGTGCTGGAAAAGGCCGCCGTGTTTGAAACGCTGGCCGATGCAGTGGCCGATTGCGCGCATGTCTATGCCACCACCGTGCGCAAACGCGGCGTAGCCAAGCCAGTGCTGACCCCCGAGCAGGCAGCAAAGGATATCGCCGCCGCGCCATCTCGCAGTGCGCTGGTGTTTGGCCCCGAGCGTTCGGGCCTCGAAACCGATGACGTCGCTCTTGCCCGCGCGATCATTACTGTGCCGATCAATCCGGAGTTTGGCTCGATCAATCTGGCGCAGGCGGTTATCCTGTGTGCCTATGAATGGTCAAAATACGCCGATCTGGTGCAGCCCACGCTTGAGCCCTTTGGGGAAGAACGCCTGCCCCCTGCCCCGCAGGAACACCTTGAGGGCATGATCGCTCAGCTTGACGCCATGCTGGAGCCGCGCGGCTATTTCGAGCCGCCCAGCCGCGCCGCCGCCACCCGCCGCACCTTGCGCAGCATGCTGACCAAGCCGGGCTGGAACCACCTCGAACTGCGCACCTTTCGCGGCGTGCTAAGCTCGCTTGAGCGCGAACCCGGAACCAGGCTGCCGCCGCGCGCCAAGCGGAAGTAAGCTGCACGCTTCAGAAACTGGCTCAAGCCTTGACATTGCGGCGTTTCGCTGGTTTAGGCCGCGCTTCGCAATTGGTCCTGCACACCCGGTGAAGCAGTGGCCGCATTTTGTCGTTTGATGAAAATGGTGCGGTTCCGGGTCTACGAAATGCTGGCGAAACGCCGGTGTAACAGCAACTTGAAAGGCATGTCTTATGTCAAAGCGTCACGCATCAAAGCATAAAATTGACCGCCGTCTTGGCGAAAACATCTGGGGCCGTCCAAAAAGCTCGGTCAACCGCCGCAGCTATGGTCCTGGCCAGCATGGCCAACGCCGCAAGAGCAAAGTTTCAGACTTCGGCATCCAGCTGCGCGCCAAGCAAAAGCTTCGCGGCTATTACGGCGACGTGACCGAGAAGCAGTTTAAGCGCACCTATCAAGAAGCCGCGCAGATGAAGGGCGATACCGGCCAGAACCTGATCGGCCTGCTTGAGCAGCGCCTCGACATGATCTGCTACCGCGCTAAGTTTGCGCCAACCATTTTTTCCGCCCGCCAGATTGTGAGCCACGGCCACATTTATGTGAACGGCGTGAAGTGCAACATCGCCTCGCGCCGCGTGTTCGCCGGCGACGTGATCAGCCTAGGCACCAAGGCCAAGGACATGGCCCTGATCGCCGAAGCGCAGAGCCTCTCCGAGCGCGAAGTGCCCGATTATGTGCAGCCAGACGGCACCGACAAGATCACCTTCGTGCGCGTCCCCACGCTCGACGAAGTGCCCTATCCAGTGAAGATGGAACCAAACTTGGTCGTCGAGTTCTACTCGCGCTGATCGGTTTCACTGCTCGATGAGAAAAAAAGGCGGGTCGCGAGTCCCGCCTTTTTTGTTTTGTCACCGCGCAAAGTAATCCCGCCGAAAGTCCGCCGCAAACCCAGCAAACCGCCCCTCCGCAATCGCCGCACGCATCCCCGCCATCAGTTGCTGGTAAAACGAGAGGTTGTGCTCAGTCATCAGCATCGCGCCAAGCATTTCGCCCGCGCGGGTCAGATGGTGTAGATAGGCGCGGCTATATTTGGCGCAAACCGGGCAAGTGCAGCGCGGATCAAGCGGCTCGAGATCCTCCGCATGCTTAGCATTGCGGATGTTTACCGCACCGTTCCAAGTGAATGCCTGTCCATTGCGGCCTGATCGCGTAGGCAGCACGCAATCGAACATATCCACCCCGCGCTCCACCGCGCCGACCAAATCGTCGGGCTTGCCCACCCCCATCAGATAGCGCGGGCGATCCTCCGGCAACTGGCCCGGCGCGAAATCGAGTGCAGCAAACATTGCCTCCTGCCCCTCGCCCACCGCCAATCCGCCGATCGCATAACCATCGAAACCGATCTCGCGCAGCGCATCGGCGCTGGCGGCGCGCAAACCTTCATCCAGCGCGCCCTGCTGGATGCCGAACAGCGCCGACCGCTCAGCATGCTCGCTGCCGCTATCAAAGCCTTCCCGGCTGCGGCGCGCCCAGCGCATGCTCATCTCCATCGAGCGGGCAATCACCTCGCGCGGCTGATCGGCACGCGGGCATTCATCAAACGCCATGACGATGTCTGAACCCAAAAGCCGCTGAATTTCCATCGAGCGTTCGGGGCTGATCATATGGCGCGAGCCATCGAGGTGGCTGGCAAAAGTCACTCCCTCCTCGGTAATCTTGCGCAGCTCTGACAGGCTCATCACCTGATAGCCGCCGCTGTCGGTCAGGATCGGGCGGTCCCAGCCCATGAACGCGTGCAACCCGCCCAGCCGCGCCATCCGCTCCGCGCCGGGGCGCAGCATCAGATGATAGGTATTGCCTAGGATGATATCGGCGCCGGTGCGGCGCACATCCTCCACCTTCATCGCCTTCACCGTGGC
>JBBRXQ010000436.1:0-2776 GCA_038238515.1 Sphingomonadales bacterium
AGGGATTGACCCAAGGATTGGCATAATCGAGCGCGGTTACAAATCCGAGCGCCACCTGATTGTTGGCCTGATGATAGAGAAATCCCCCGCCAAACGCCCCGTTCTCGGAAAGCGGCCATCCTTGCGTATGCAGCACGCGGCCCAGCACATGCTGCTCTGGATCGATATCCCAGAGTTCCTTGATGCCAATCCCATAGACCTGCGGCTGACAATCGCGCTCAAGATCAAATTTCTTCTTGAGGTTCTTTGTGAGATGTCCACGCGCACCTTCTGAAAATAAGGTGTATTTCGCGTGCAGCTCCATGCCCGGCTGGTAATCGTCTTTATGTGTGCCGTCTTTGGCCACGCCCATATCGCCAGTTGCTACGCCAATCACCGCGCCGCTATCGTCAAACAGCACTTCGGCGGCTGCAAACCCTGGGAAAATCTCAACGCCAAGCTCTGTCGCCTGCTCGGCAAGCCAGCGGCATAGATTGCCCAAGCTGCCAGTATAATTCCCGTGGTTCGACATAAACGGCGGCATCATGGCGTGGGGGAGCGAAGTCTTGCCCGTACTAGTGAGTGCCCAATGCCAATTGTCCGTAACCGGCACTTCGGCCATCGGGCATCCTTGCTCGCGCCATTCGGGGAGCAATTCGTCGAGCGCGCGCGGATCGACCACCGCACCTGACAAGATATGAGCGCCAATTTCGGATCCTTTTTCAAGGATGCACACGGTTATTTCCGGATTGACCTGCTTCACCCGGATCGCAGCCGCAAGGCCTGCTGGCCCGCCGCCGACGATCACTACGTCATAAGGCATCGATTCCCGCTCGCTCATTGTCCTTGGCTCCGGCTAAACAGTTCGACTTGGTATTAGAATAATTGATCGAGTTTGCCTTGAAAGCTGGCGCAAGCAAGGTCAATACCACTTGGTGACAGGATATAGTCTCATCGCACAAGGCGGCATCGGCATAGACCTCGCGGCGGCGCTTGATTGGTGGCGCGAGGCGGGGGTTGATGGCGACTTCACCGAAGCGCCGCAGGATTGGCTAGCCGAGACGTTGGTCGGTGCCTCCGCGCCGCAGCCAGCGCTGGCAGAGCCAGATAAACCTGCGCCGCAAATTGGCGGATTGCCATCAACTTGGCCGAAGAATTTGGCAGAATTCCGGGCGTGGTGGCTGGATGAGCCATCGCTGGCGATAGCAGGGTTGCAACGAGTTGGGTCTGCTGGGCCGCACCGCGCCGCACTAATGGTGCTGGTGGCGATGCCCGAAGCGGACGATGCCGAAACACTGCTTTCTGGCAAGACAGGCCGCTTGCTCGATGCGCTGTTGGAGGCATTTGGGCTGAACCGCCCGCAGGTTTATTTGGCAAGCGCGCTTCCCGCGCGCGTCGCACTGCCCGATTGGGAAGCCTTAACGGAACAAGGAATGGGCGCGGTGACAGCGCATCATATCGCGCTAGCCGCGCCGCAGCGCTTGGTAGTGCTTGGGCGCGGCGGCATTTCAACGCTGCTGGGCAACGGGTCGGCGCAAAGTGCTGCGTATTTAAGTGTTTTTAACCATGAGTCTGTCAGCGTTCCAATGCTGATCACCCCCGACCTTGAAGCTTTGCTGGTCTCTCCCGGAATGAAGGCTGGTTTATGGAATCGCTGGCTCGATTGGACAGGGACATCGCAGGCATGACCAAGTGGAAGCTATGGCAGGCTGCTATGCTCGGCGCTGCTGTTTTTGCAGCGTCAATTGCAGCCGTGCCCGCTTGGGCCAATAGCGCCGCCGCCGAATATTTCCGCACGCGCGCCGATCGCACCGCTGTGCCTGCGCTGCTGAGCCAGGACGACCGGGACTATTACAAGCAGCTTTTTGTCGCCATTGAGCGCGAGGAATGGGCCAGCGTTCAGACGATGCTCGCAAAGCAAACGAGCGGCCCGCTGCATTTTGTTGCCCAATCGCAGTATTATCTTGCCGCCAGCTCGCCCAGAGCGGCGCTTCAATCGCTTAGTGATTTGCTGGTAGCGGCACCCGAACTGCCATGGTCCGAACAATTGGGCCGCTTAGCGATCAAGCGCGGCGCGAGCGAGCTTCCGGCGCTTCCCAATGCACAGCGGATGCAGACCTTGCCGGGCATGTCGAAGCGGATCAAACCGCGCGCGATTGCTGATGGTACGATGCCCGATAGCATTGCCTTGGCCATTCAGGAGCGGATCAAGAACGATGATCCCGGCGCCGCGCGCTTATTACTCGATGGGATTGATAGCCAGCTCTCTCCGGCGACACGCTCCGAATGGCGGCAGCGCGTGGGCTGGGCGTATTACATTGAAAATGACGATGCCAATGCGCGCCTGCTCTCGATCAGCGCGACCGAAGCAGCTAGCGATGTGGCCGGGGCGTGGGCCGCAGAGGCGATGTGGACAGCCGGCCTTGCGGCTTGGCGGATGAATGACTGCGCGGGTGCTGCTGCAAGCTTTGAGCAAGCCGCAGCCTGGGCGCAAAACGACGAGCTGGGCTCAGCCGCCAACTTTTGGGCGGGCCGCGCTTGGCTGCGTTGCCGCAAACCTGAAAAAGTGGCCGCCGCGCTGCGCGGTGCTGCTCGCAGCCAAGATACGCTGTATGGCATGCTCGCCGCAGAGACGCTTGGCCTGCGCAGCGATGTGATAAAAGCCGCAGGAACAGACTTTTCGAACGACGATTGGCAGCAGCTGCGCGCGGTGAGCAATGTTCGGGTTGCGGTGCAACTGGCCGAGATCGGCGAAGATGGCTTGGCTGACGAAGTTTTGCGCTATCAAGCCCGGATC
>JBBRXQ010000437.1:0-2775 GCA_038238515.1 Sphingomonadales bacterium
GGGAGTCGGCGAAAACTCGCTCATCGCAAAACGCACGGTTGAGATCGCCGGACCAAGCAGCATGCGACCCGGAAGCGTGTTGTTCAAACCGAACAAGTACTGCACGATGCGGGGCAGCCGATCATAGTCTTCGTGGCTGGTGTAAAAGCTTTCAGGATCGTCAAAGGGATCGGTCAATCGGCTATCGCCGTGATGCAAGAGGTGCAGCTCACGGTAGCGGCGATAGGGCAGGAACAGGCCGATGGGCAGCGATACAAGCGCTTCGTTCCACCCGGCCGAGGTGGTGGGGTGGCCGTGGATCGCTTCGTGTTGCAGCGATGAATGAAGCGCAATGACCACCGCAAGCGCGAAAATTGCGGGCCAGCCTATCACAACGTACGAAGCGCCGATTATCAGCCATGCAGCGTAGCAAGTGGCGATCATAGCAACGGTTCGCCATTCGCCAGCGCTGCGCAGGCGCGGAAGCGTATCGCCAGCGTGGCTGGCCGCTGATCCGACTGTTATCGTTCGCTCGTCTTGCTTTGCCCCGCCCATGAGAAGTTATTCCCCGAATGACTCGCACCTGCAATATGATTATGATGACGAAGTGTTGATTTTGCGCACAACTCGCGATATAAAGTGACAATGATCACGTTTGTGGATCGAATGGAAATTCTTGGATGGATAAGCGCAGGCTCGCGGAGATTTTTCATGGCCGTCTTGTTTCGCTGTTTGAGCGATCGCGGCAGAACCAATCGGCGTTTGCTGAGTCGATCGGCATCGACCGGTCGGCGCTCTCGCTGCTGCTTTCGGGAAAGACCGCGCGGCTGCCGCGCGTGGAAACGCTGCTGCTGATCGCCGAGCAAAGCAGCGTGACGCTTGACTGGTTGCTTGGCGTTTCCGAGGACGAGGGCGTTACCGGGGCGATGGTTTCAAGCGGCACGATCGAGACTTCCGAAGAGGATGGTGCCAGCTTGCTGATGCGCTGGCACGCCGAGGCGGCAGGAACCAAGATCCGCTATGTGCCAGCGCGCATCCCCGACCTTTTGAGAACGACCGATGTGATCGCTTATGAAGCCTCTGCCTCGCACCAGAACGCGATGGCGCAAGTGGAGGACGCGGTTTTCCGGGTGGATTACAACCGCGCGGCGGGGACGGATATGGAATCGTGCATGCCGTTTCAGACGCTGGAACAATTTGCCGAGG
Organism: Sphingomonadales bacterium; assembly: GCA_038238515.1. Classification (GTDB taxonomy): domain Bacteria; phylum Pseudomonadota; class Alphaproteobacteria; order Sphingomonadales; family Sphingomonadaceae; genus Novosphingobium. The sequence continues at coordinate 1,186 of JBBRXQ010000437.1, forward strand.
GTTCGGGGATTTGGAGCGGGCTATCCAAATCGGTGCGCGAAAACCAATTGGCGCATATGGCCGATCTGATCGAGGAGCTTTATCCCTCGTTCCGGCTGTTTCTGTTTGATGGGCGCGAGCGGTTTTCGATCCCTTACACGATCTTTGGATCGGCGCGGGTGGCGGTGTTTGCGGGGCAAATGTACATTGTTTTGAGTAGCGCCGAGACGATCCGAACGATGCAGACGCAGTTTGAAGGGCTGATCCGGCATACGCGGGTTCATGCGCATGAGGCGGCGGGATATGTGAGGTCGCTCGATGTCCGGTGAGATTGGCGCGGGGAGGATTGCCAGCATTGCTATGTACCGCGATCCGCTTGCTGTGGCCGCCGCGACCCGGGCATTTTGGGCTTTGGTGCGCAATCGGCTGCGCGGCGGGGGGCTTAAGGATGAGCCTGAGTTGTTAGACGAGACGATTGCGCATGACGCGGCGTGGCTTGATCCGCGCCTGCTACTGGCGCAAACTTGCAGTTATCCTTATGTCACGCAATTGCGCGGGAAAGTGCGCCTGGTGGCGAATCCGGTGTATGATCATCCGGGGTGCGATGGCGCGTTTGGCGGGAGCGTGGTGGTTGTTCGCAGCGGTTCGGCGGTCAGTGATGTTGCTGGTTTGCGGGGGCAAACGGCGGTGATCAACGATTGGCGGAGCAATTCGGGGATGAACTTGCTGCGCCATTTGATCGCGCGGAATGCGCGGGATGGGCGCTTTTTTGGGCGGGTGATCGTGAGTGGCGGGCATGTGGCAAGCATTGCGTGCGTGGCGGCGGGCGAGGCGGATGTGGCGGCGATAGATTGCGTGACGTTTGGCAATTTGGCGCGGTTTGCACCGGAGCTTTTGGCCGGGGTGCGTGTGTTGGCGGAGAGCGCGCGGACGCCTTCGCTGCCGTTTATTACGCGGGCTTCGGCTAGCGATGGCGAACTGGCGGCGCTGCGGGATGCTATGGTTGGGGTTACCTCGGACATTGCGGCCCAAGGTGTTTGCCACACGCTTGGCTTGCGTGGGTTTGAGGTGCTGCCGGACAGCAGTTTTGATGTGGTGATGGCACTTGAGAATGAGGCGGCGGCGCTGGGCTATCCGCGCTTGGCCTGATGCAGCGAGGGCAGGTCTAGCCCTTGCTCGGCGGCACAATCGCGCGCGCTTTCATAGCCCGCATCGGCATGGCGCATGACGCCGGTGGCGGGATCATTCCACAGGACGCGGGCGATGCGGCGGGCGGCGTCTTCGGTGCCGTCGGCCACGATGACCATGCCGCTGTGCTGCGAATAGCCCATGCCGACGCCGCCGCCGTGGTGAAGCGAAACCCAGGTGGCTCCGCTGGCGGTGTTAAGCAGCGCTTCGAGCAGCGGCCAATCGGAAACCGCGTCTGATCCATCGAGCCTGGCCTCGGTTTCGCGGTTGGGGCTAGCGACCGAGCCGGCGTCGAGGTGGTCGCGCCCGATCACGATCGGCGCCTTCAGCTCGCCCGACTTCACCATCGCGTTGAAGGCGAGCCCCGCGCGGTGGCGTTCGCCGAGGCCGAGCCAGCAGATGCGCGCCGGCAAACCCTGGAAC
>JBBRXQ010000438.1:0-2772 GCA_038238515.1 Sphingomonadales bacterium
GGGGTCGGCGCGGCGGGCACATCGCTTTTGGCATTGCTGGCCACGCGCGTTGCGCCCGGTCGGCGCGCGGCGGCGGCGTCGATCACGTGGATCATGATGGTGGCGGGTATCGTTATTACGGCGGGGATCGCGGGGTCGCTGATAGATCCGTTCACTCTGGCGCGGCTTGCCTCGGTTGCTCAAGGAGTAGCCGGCGGCGCATTCTTGGTCGCGCTCGTGGCCATATGGGGAATTGAGGGCGCGTCCCTCGGCTCTGTCGGGGTCCCAAAACCGCCAGTGGATGCGCAGCCAGCCCAGCCTTTCGGCGCTGCCTTGCAAGCGATGTGGGCCGATGCCGATGCGCGGCGTTTCACTGTGTTCGTGTTCCTATCGATGCTGGCCTATTCGATGCAGGATCTCATCCTTGAGCCGTTTGCTGGCCTGCTTTTCGGCTTTACACCGGGGCAATCGACGAAGCTTTCGGGGATGCAAAACGGCGGGGTGCTGGTGGGCATGATCCTTGTCGGGATCGGCGGCGGAGCTTTTGCCGGGCGGGGGGCGGCGGGATTGCCGCGCTGGATAGTTGGCGGATGCATCGGCTCGGCCGTTGCGCTGGCTGGGCTTGCGCTCGCGGCCTTTGTTGGCCCGGGCTGGCCGCTTGCCGCCAATGTCGCACTGCTAGGTTTTGCCAATGGCGTTTTCGCGGTCGCCGCGATTGGCCAGATGATGGCGCTGGCTAGCGCAGATAATGGCCGCGAAGGCATCCGCATGGGGGTGTGGGGAGCAGCGCAGGCGATTGCGTTCGGGCTCGGCGGGCTAATCGGGGCGGTTGGTGTCGATATCGGGCGCGCGGTAACCGGCTCGACATCGGCAACATTCTTGATCGTGTTTGGCGTCGAGGCATTGCTGTTCCTCGTTGCGGCTTCACTCGTGCCGCGCGGCGCTTGGCAAGCGGCGCAAACCCTCCCGTTTGGAGGCAAACCGGCATGAACGGTTATGACTGCGTTGTGGTGGGCGGCGGTCCTTCGGGCGGGGCATCGCCTACCGATCTCGCGGCAGCAGCGCGGCATAACGTGTTGCTGCTCGCCCAGATGATCGGGCTTTCGGATATCGGGGCCGATATGCTGGCTGATCAAGCGGCTCAGGGCGGATTTGGCGGCCCGGCACCGGGTGAGGGCATCTATTATCCGATGGTCGCCGGGGGCCAGGCCGCATCGGCAGGCCGCGCGTTTTTCAAGCCTGACAATCCCCGTGCGCCGCGCCAATCGCGCCACTGCTTCATGCGCGCTAACAGTCAGGTATTTTGGATTTTGGAGATCATGCAGCATTTCTGGTATCACAACGACGGCCGCCGTGAGCGCTTTGTCGTCGTGTGCCAAGACCGTGAACTGCAGAAGTTGCTTTGGCCAGCCTTTATAAACAGGCACCTGACTTATGCCGCGCCGATGGCTTATCTGCGCATTTTCTTCAAAGATATGCGGTACTTGCCGCAAACAGCACGGTGATCTAGCCATGAACAAGTCCTTGATCATGCCCGTGGTCATCGCCGCTGCGGTGTCATCGATGGTCGCGCTGATGGGCGAGACGATCACCGATATCGGTCCTTGGTATCGCGGCCTTATCCAGCCCCCGTGGGCGCCGCCAGATTTTGTCTATGCGATCGGCTGGACAGTTATTTTTGCGTTGATCGCTATAGCTGGGGTGAATGCCTGGATGGCCACGCACGATTACCGTGAGCGGGAATGGCTGCTCGGATGGTTCGCGCTGAACGGATTTCTCAATCTGCTGTGGAGCTTTCTGTTTTTCAGGTTCCACCGGCCTGATTGGGCCGTGATCGAGGTTGTGGCGCTGTGGCTGTCGATTGCAGCACTGATTTTCGTCACTTCGCGCAGGTCGAAAAGTGCCGCATTGCTGCTGCTCCCCTACCTTTTGTGGGTTAGCTTCGCAGGGTTTCTCAATTTGGCGGTCGTCCGTTTGAACGGATCGTTCTCCTGAGCTTCGTTTCGGAAGGCTGGAATGCGATGCAGTGGCTGTTCGCCAGCGGCCACGCCGCCGAAATTGTGCTCGCGGTTATCGCGATCGAGATGGGATGGTTGGTGATGGCGGGGGGATGGCGTGTGGCCGATGCCGCGCTGCGGCTGGCTCCGGGGGCGCTGATGCTTTTGGCGCTGCGCGCCGCGCTCGGCGGATTAGAATGGTATTGGATTGCGCTGCCGCTGCTGATGTCGTTTCCGGTCCATCTCGCCGATCTTGCGCGGCACCAGCGATAACTCTTTCAAACAAACTGCGGCCCAGTGGTTTTTGCCACCGGGCCGCAGCAGCAATCAGATCGTCTTGAGATACGCAATCACGTCAGCGCGCTTCTGCGGGTCAGACCAACCGGCAAACGACATTTTCGTGCCGGGCACTACGCGCATTGGCTTTTCAAGATACTGAAACAGCTTCGCTTCTGACCAAACGATGCCGCTGTTCTTGTTAGCAGCCGAATACGAATAACCCTCATAGATGCCTGCCTTGCGGCCGACCACCTGGTGAAGCGACGGGCCGATCCGATTCGCACCGGCTTCAACTGCATGGCAGGTCTTGCAAGTTGCAAAAGCGGCAAGGCCCTTGGCCGCGTCACCGGTATAGCTGGCGAATTTAAGGCCATCTGTCGTATCGGTGTTGTCGGCTGCAGGGGCAGCGGCTGCTGCAGGAGCGGCGGCTGGTGCGGCGGCGTCAGCGACCGCTGCAGGCGCTGCATCGGCCGCAGGTGCTGCGTCTGCTGCTGCTTCTTCTTTCTTTCCGCCGCAA
>JBBRXQ010000439.1:0-2767 GCA_038238515.1 Sphingomonadales bacterium
CGCGCGATCACCGCCGCCATCGTGCTCAGCGTGCTGTGGTTCGGCGGGATCACCTGGATCATCGGGCGGGTGATTGCGGGGCGCGCCGCGCCTGCGTGATCAAACCGCTTTTAACAATTGGAGACGGTAACTGCCGGCGATGGGTTATAAATCTGGGTTAGATCGCGATCGTCGCGCACAAAAAGCGCGGCCTCTTTGCGGATAACCGTGCTCTTGACCACGCCCTGAAAAAACAGCGGCTTGTAGTTATAAGCGACTTCAACAAACATGATCGCCGTGCCTACGTCAGCGGTCATCGGGCTGGTGCCTTGGCCCATGCCCTTAAACGCCGTGCCAGTCGCGCCAGTTCCCTGCGGGCCATAACGCGAAGCGTAAGTATTGCTGCCAGAGCAGCGCTGCCATTGGATCCATTGGCCGCCCGCGGTATTGGTCTGCAAGCTTGATAAAATAATGCGTCCGCGCGTGGTAAAGGAAAGGTCTTCGACCGGGAATCTCCCGCCGATGAATACCTGGTTTACATCGAATTCGCGGAACTGAGGCGCGCTGTTTAGCTGATTGAGCTTAGCGCGGCTGGCGTTATCGGCCACTGTAATCGCCAATTGATTAAGCCGCATGTGGGTGACCGAAAGATTGATCACCTCGCCGCCGGTCAGCGCCAATGCCATCACAAATGGCATCGACAATCCAAGCTCGATCACGGCTACGGCGCTGTGGTCGCGGATCAGCCGCCGCAGCGTGGGGAGTGCCCAGCTCATGTGCACACCTTTACGCCAGTGCGCGTTGCCTGCGTGGAAAACGGCTGGTTTTGCAGCACTGTGGCCGCATTGATCGTTTGAGACTTGGGAAGCCCCCAAAAAGTGGCGATCTGAAACAGCTGCGTATACTTCACGCTCACTGTATAAAGCACAACATCGTTTGCGCCTCCAAGGCCATTTTGGCCCATATCGGAATCCCAAGTTGCGTTGCCGTTCATATCGGTGAAGCACTCACCACTATTGCGCACGCCATTTCCGTTGGTATCGGTAAAATCTTCGGGCTGGCCAACACTGCCGAACGACGCATAATTCTTTCGCGTGAACGTCAATACTGCGGCTGGTGCGGCTGCCTTGATAAATTTAGTAACCGAGGCATCCAGCGCAACTTGGTTGGCAGAGCCTGTCTGCAAGGTCGAATTGCGCCCCGCCGCGTTAACCGCGCCCATCAAAACGCCCCTGATGTAAAAGGCCTGTGCCATTTCCAGTGTCCCAAACATCATCAGGAACAAGAGCGGAGCCATCATCGCGAATTCGAGCGCGGCCGCGCCGTCCGAATCGCGTGAGACGCGGCGAAGCTGAAACAGCGCGCTCATTTGTTGATCCTCAGGTCGGCGACTTGGCCAGCAATAAACCGGAAGGTTTTGGTCAGCTCGGCAGTGTTGCTGGCAAAATAGGCCCGGCCCGCTGTGGCGCAGGAGGTAAGCCCTGATGTCAGCGCAGTGCCAAATCCGATCACCCAAACGGTGTAGCCCAGCTCCTTCGCTCTGCCGCAAGCGGCGACGAAGCGCGCGTTATGGCGATTTGTAAGGTTCGCCGATCCTTGCGCGTCCACTCTTTGATCATTCCGTTCAAAGCCATAGGCTGAATATGTCGTCGCGCTTGGTGCCATTTCGCCATCGGTCATGAAGATGATGTGGCGGCTGATCTGGGTTTGCACGCCAGCGCCGAACGGCGCGTTGACATTGGATTGGAACATGCCGGTCGTGCTGCCCAAACGCCCACCCCAGATCATGCCAACGTCGTGATACGTGTTTCCCGTCGCCACAAGGCTGTTGAGATACGTGGTCAGCCAGCTTGGAACGACAGTGGGCGCGCTAACGTCCACATTGGTGAATTGCATCGCCGGGGCAGGGCAACCCTGAGTTATTGAGCTAGTGCCCGAAGTCGATGTTGAATCATAGTTTGCGTTATAGGTGTTCCGGTTGAAGACAAGATCATCGACCGCAATCTTCCACTTGGTTGCCTCACTAACAGGCGCGCTATTCATATCATGATCGGTCGCGCCAGACGGGATCGGGCTCCATGTTGCAGTCTGGACGGTTGTCCGCTCTTCGATGCAACCGCTCCAGGTATCGTTTGTTGTGTTAACCCCGGTCACGCCAGCGGTGCCAGCGAGGTTTGCCAACTGGCGCTTGTCATAATATCCAGCATTCGGAACTGTGGCGGTGGCAGTGTTGATGCTGTTGGCCTGTGTTACCGTGCCAAGGCCCTTGTAAGGCGAAACATCGACAGTGGACTGAGTCCAGCGATAGTTGGTGAACATAAAGCCCGACGTATTGGTCGTCTTGTTGCGCACGCATGTTCCCAGCGCGCTTGCGCCGCTGCCCGAGACCAACGTCCATGTGCGAAACGAATACGCGGTGCTGGTCGTCGGCGTCGGAAGCGGCCCGCCGCCCAGAGCTGGATTGGTGCCCGTCGCCAAAGGAAACTTGTTGTCGCCATAAAGCGTGCAATTGGCCGACGTGATATTCGATGGGTTTGTATCGGTCGAAACAGCGGCCGGAATTGGCGTGTTAAAATAGTAAAGCCGCGTTTGATATGGTGCCGAATCCGCGAAATAGCTTGTCGGCAGCGCACCCGATGCAACCAGTGTCTTCATGTTCACCGTCGAGTTGTAAGGCACAAAGGCAAAGCGAATTCGGCTCTGCGTTGGATCGATCACAGCGGCGGCAACCGTGTTGTAGAACGATGCAACCGCACTGCGCAGGCCGACGATTTTGGAATCGGCGCCG
>JBBRXQ010000440.1:0-2761 GCA_038238515.1 Sphingomonadales bacterium
TCGTCGCTGTTGCCTCGGCTTCTCCAGCCAGCGCGCACCGGCTGTCTACGTCTGCCAAGGCGCTGGGTGATCTCCATTTCTTCTGGCTGCATTTGCGCTGGCTTGGCGTCGGGCTGCTGGCGATGTTTGTCGCATCGCTCCTGCCAAAGGACACCGCGCGGCGGTGGGCGATCTTGCTGGCGGCAGCGATGCTGGTTGCGCTGGTGCTGGTGCCGCTGATCGGCAGCGAGGTGAAGGGAGCCAAACGCTGGCTTTTCATCGGCTTCAGCCTGCAACCTTCCGAGTTTTTGAAGCCCGGCTTTGCCATCGCAGTGGCATGGATATTGTCATGGCGCGTGCGCGATCCCTCCATCCCCGTTATTGGCATCAGCATGGCGCTGGTGGCGATTGTGGGCGCGTTGCTCATGGCGCAGCCAGACTTTGGCTCGACCGTTCTGTTTTGCGGCGTTTGGTTCGTGCTTGTCCTGATGTCAGGTCTGCCACTGGTGCGGATCGGTTGGAGCGCGGGCGGCGGGATTGCTATCGTCGTCTTGGCGTACTTCTTCTATCCAAATGCCACGCACCGGATCGATTCGTTTGTCTCTGGCGGCAGCGATTATGATCAGGTTGATCTGGCCATGCGCACGCTGCTCAATGGCGGATGGAGCGGCGCTGGCTTGTGGCTCGGCAGCCGCAAAATGGCTCTGCCAGAGGCGCATACCGATTACATTTTTTCCGTGATCGGCGAAGAATTTGGATTGTTGGCCTGCGCGGTGATCATCGCGCTTTATGCCGCCATCGTCATCCGCGTGATGCTGCGCCTGATGGACGAGGATGATCTATTCACGATTCTGGCAGCTGGCGGGCTCATCGCGCAAGTGGCAGGGCAAGCTTTTATCAATGTGCTGGTCAATCTTCAGCTGTTTCCTTCCAAAGGTATGACCCTGCCGCTGATCAGCTATGGCGGATCATCGACCATTGCGTTGCTGCTGGGTGTTGGCTTCCTGCTCGCCATCACGCGGCGCAATCCCTACCTTAGCCGCGATTCATTCGATTTAAGGGAGCCTTTCCGGCCATGAGTGCGGTTTCGCGGCATTATGTCCTCGCTGCAGGGGGCACCGGCGGGCATCTGATCCCGGCGTTTGCGCTGGCGACCGAACTTGATCGGCGCGGCCACCACGTCGCGCTGGTGACCGATGATCGCGGTGCGCGCATTCCGGGCAAGCCTTCATTCCTGCCTGCGCATGTGCTGCCCGCCGGGCGGATGAGCAAAAACCCGATTGGTCTGGCCAAAGCGGCGCGTGCGATTGTGCAGGGCCGGGCGATGGCGATGCGCTTGTTTGAAAGCTTTGAGCCTTCGTGCGTGGTCGGTTTTGGTGGCTATCCTTCGCTCCCTGCGCTGCTGGGCGCTCGGGCGGCGGGTGTGCCGACGGTAATCCACGAACAGAATGCGGTGCTTGGCCGGGTAAACCGCTTGCTTGCGGGGCGGGTCGATCTGATTGCCACCTCGTATCACGAAGTTGAGCGGCTCGATCCTAAGCTGTGGGGCAAAGTGCGCTTGGTCGGCAATCCGGTCCGCCCCGAAGTGCTGGCGCTGCGCGGCGATCCGTTCCCCGAATTCACTGAAGACAGCCTGTTTCGCGTGCTTGTCACGGGCGGCAGCCAGGGCGCGTCGATCCTGTCTGATGTGGTGCCCGATGGTTTGGCGATGCTGCCGCCCGCGCTGCGCCACCGCTTGCAGGTCACCCAGCAATGCCGCCCCGAAGATATCGAAGCAGTGCGCGCGCGCTATGCGGCCCACCAAATTCCGGCTGAACTCGGCACCTATTTTGAGGACATGTCCACCCGGCTGGCCGAGGCTCATCTGTTTATCGGCCGCGCAGGCGCGTCGACCATCGCCGAACTGACGGCGGTGGGCCGCCCGGCGATCTTGATGCCGCTGCCTTATGCAACCGACGACCACCAAACGGTCAATGCGCGCGAAATGCGCGCGTCTGGCGGCGCACGGGTAATCGTTCAGCCCAAGCTGACGACCCTCAATCCAGACGATTATTCCGGTGACAAACTCAACACATTGCTGAGCGACCGTGCCGACATCTTCCAGAAAATGGCCAAGGATCTGTGCTTGCAGATTCAGGCGATCGCCCAAAATCCCGCGACACTCGCCAATGCCGCGCATGCCGCGTGGAACTGCGGCCTGCCCGGCGCGGTGTCTGATCTGGCCGACCTGGTCGAGAGCTTTGGCGGCGAACCAATGATGGACGTGATCCGCATGGAAGGCGCGCAAACAGCGGCATCGGCCAAGCAAGCATTAGCCCGAGAAAACGCCGAATGAGGGGCGTGGGCATCGATATCGGCACGATCCATTTTGTCGGGATCGGGGGCATCGGCATGTCGGGCATTGCCGAGGTGATGCACAACATGGGCTATGCCGTGCAAGGCTCTGATTTGGCAGAGGGATATGTCGTAGAAGGCCTGCGCTCGCGCGGGATTACCGTGATGATCGGCCAGCGCGCTGAAAATGTCGAGGGCGTCTCGGTCGTGGTCACCTCCACCGCCGTAAAGCGAGACAATCCCGAAGTCGTCGCCGCGCTAGAGGCGCGCGTTCCGGTGGTGCGCCGCGCCGAAATGCTCGCCGAGTTGATGCGGCTTAAAAACACCGTGGCCGTGGCTGGCACCCACGGCAAAACCACCACAACTTCGATGGTCGCCTGCCTGCTCGATGCGGGCGGGATCGATCCCACTGTGATCAACGGCGGCATCATCAATTCCTACGGTTCAA
>JBBRXQ010000441.1:0-2760 GCA_038238515.1 Sphingomonadales bacterium
ATCCCGCTCACTGTAGATTCGGGCCACGCCAATCCGCGTTGGCGCGATCAAGCCCTCATCCTCGTAAAAGCGCAACGCACGCGCGGTAACGCCGAATTCAAGCGAGAGGTCTGAGATCGTGAAATGATCGCGCGCCAGCGCATCAGGCTGATGCAGATGGCCGGTATGGTCGCTGGTATGGTCACCAGTGTGAGCGCCGGTTTGATCGCCGGGGTGAGCGGGCATATGATCGCGATTCGAGTTTTCGGGCAACGCATGCATAGGACGCGCACTAACTGCCCTTTACGTAAGCGTCAATCTAACAGCGGAGCGAGCGCACCATTCTGGCCCAGCTTGCGGTAAAAACAACTTGTCGCCAGCGTGTGGCAGGCTGGGCCTGCCGCTTCGACGCGCAATTCAAGCGCATCCTGATCGCAATCGACGCGGATCTCGACTATGCGCAGCACATGGCCCGATGTCTCGCCCTTCATCCATAGCGCGCCCCGCGAACGCGAATGAAAGTGCGCCAGACCAGTTTCGCGGGTGCGCGCGATAGCCTCAGCATCCATGTGTGCGAGCATCAGCAGACGGCCACTGGCATGATCGACCACGACCGCGGTGACGAGACCCACCGAATCGAATTTCGGCATGAAGACCGTTCCCTGCTCGCGCAGCAAATTTTCGCTGTCATGTGCTGAAATGGTGAAAACCTTCCAAGAACTGGGTTTATATTGGCAACTTGTTGCAGGATAACCACATCTACCACTTAAAATCCACGGTATCGTAACAATCGGCTTTCGCAGAGCGTGCGGATAGCGGAGAACAAAATTGCGGTTTGAGGGAACCGAAATTGAAATGTCGTAAGACGGATCGAACAGGCCGAAGTTCAGGGTATAACAAGGGGTTGGCTAGCCATTCGGCAAGCGATATATCGCTGGTGCGGAAGCAGCTTACGGTGCGAAACGAGTTATAGCGGTAATGATGTGGGGATCATTTACTTGCGCAGAATGCGCAAAACGCTAATGGAAATCGTCACGAAGACGCCCGGAGCTAATTGGCTCCGGGCGTTTTGTTTTAGTCCTCTGCAGCTCGGACATTTTGCTTTGTGTAATCAAGCGCTGAATCAAGCACTCGCGCAAAGCAGGCGATTTTAACGCGCTTCACCCCCGCCTTGCGTAAGGTTTTGACGCAGGCATCGCTGGTCGCGCCGGTGGTCAACACATCATCAATTAGCAGAACATTTGCACCCCGCAGTCTATCCAGATGACGAGGATGCGGCGCGATCGCGCCCGCAACTTCTGCTGCGCGGGCCCGCAAGCCTAGCCCCCCAAGCGTGCGCGTGCGTTTGGTGCGGAGAAGCCCATCGACCACCACTGGCTGATTGATGGCAGCGGCGATGCGCTCTGCCAATAATGCCGACTGGTTAAAGCCGCGCGCCCATATCCTCCATCGGTGCAGCGGCACTGGCACGACCAGCCATTCACCATCCAGCGTTGGAATCCGCTGGAGCATTAACCTTGCCAGCAGCCCAGCAAGCGCAATCCGCCGCCCCCGCTTGAAAGCAAGCACCAGATCGCGCGAAGCATCGGTATAAAGCGTTGCCGCCGCGATGCCATCGTGACCCGGCGGGCTGGCCATGCAAGGCGCACAAACAGGGCTTCCAGTATTTAATTCCAACGAATCGGGTAGCGGGCGCTGGCAGCGCGCGCAGGCCGGATCGCCGGGGATGGCGAGTTTGCTCCAACACGCAGCGCACAAACCGCCTTGGCTCGCCAATGCTTCGCCGCAGAGCGGGCAGCGCGGCGGAAACATCAGATCGACCAGAGGCGCAAGGAGCGGGGGCTGAGCCATAAGCCTGCATGTTATGCCGCGCGGGGGACTTGGCAAGCGCGGAGCGACAAGGCAGGGCTGCGGCGATGGCTTCGCTCCCGCCCGTTATCTTTTCCAGCCCGCGCCGCATTGCCGCACGCCGCCGCATGCATGGCTTGCAGCAGCGGGCCGATGCCGCGCGCTATATTGCCGATGATATGGCCGAAGACGTTCTCGAACGGCTGGCGTTCCTGCGACACGAACCCGCGCGCGCGTTGATCGAAGGCGATATCACGGGAACGGTTTCGGCAGCACTAGCGGCGCGCGGATGCGAGGTTCTCCGCGCTGATCCCGCGCCCACGCAGGGCGAGGCGATGATCGACGAGGAGCGCCCGCGCCCATTTGCCGGCGGGTTTGATCTCATTGCCAATTTGGGCACGCTGGCGACGGTGAACGATCTGCCCGGCGCGCTGGTCCATCTGCGTGCCGCGCTCGCGCCTGGCGGGCTGGCGATGATCAGCATGATGGGCGCGGGCAGCCTGCCCCGATTGCGCGAGATCATGTTCGCCGCCGATGGCGAGCAGCCCGGCCCGCGCATCCATCCGCAAGTAGATGTGCGCGCGGGCGGGCAATTGCTCCAGCGCACAGGCTTTGCCGATCCGGTGGTGGACAGCCGGACGCTAGATGTGCGGTTTTCCTCGTTCGCGCGGTTGGTGGGCGATTTGCGCGAGCAGGGGCTAGGCAGCTGCCTTTCCCGGCCCGGCCCGCCGCTGAGCAAGGCGGCACTGGCCCGCGCGCAGCAGGCCTTTGCGGACGCAGCAGACGCGGACGGGCGCGTGACGGAGCGGTTTGAAATCCTAACGCTCAGCGGCTGGGCGCGCGCACTCCGCCCGCCCAAATTCTGAGCGTTAGGTAAGCGCCGCCTGCGCCGCCGCCAAACGCGCAATCGGGACGCGGTAGGGCGAGGCGCTG
>JBBRXQ010000442.1:0-2754 GCA_038238515.1 Sphingomonadales bacterium
AGTAGGTATGGCGGTGGCGGGGCGTTCTTCGCAATTGGCGGCCAAGGCGGGGCTGCAGCTGCCAATTGAAAGCCATGTGTTGCAGGCGTTTGTGTCCGAAGGGCTGAAGCCGCTGATCCCCGGCGTGATCACCTTTGGCGCAGGACATTTTTACGTCAGCCAGTCGGACAAAGGCGGCCTCGTGTTTGGCGGTGATATCGATGGTTATAATTCTTATGCATCGCGCGGGAATCTGCCGGTAATCGAGGACGTGTGTGAAGGCGGCATGGCCTTGATGCCGATGATTGGGCGCGCGCGGCTGCTGCGCGCGTGGGGCGGGATCATGGATATGACGATGGATGGATCGCCGATCATCGATCATACGCCAGTGGCCGGGCTCTATCTCAACGCGGGCTGGTGCTATGGCGGGTTTAAGGCGACGCCGGCTTCTGGTTGGTGCTTTGCGCATTTGCTGGCGAACGATAGCCCCCACGAAACCGCCGCTGCTTATCGCTATGATCGCTTTGCCACCGGGCACCTTCTCGATGAGAAGGGCATGGGGGCGCAGGCCAATCTTCATTGATATGAGGGGCTGAACCGATGCGCATTCCCTGCCCCTTTTGCGGACCGCGCGACTCGCGCGAGTTTGTGACGCGCGGCGATGCAGCCCCGGTGCGCCCCGCGCCTGAGGCGGATGAAGCTGCGATGCACAACTACGTGTATCTGCGCGAAAATCCGGCGGGGGAGATCACCGAGTGGTGGTATCACGCGAGCGGTTGCCGCCAATGGATGCGCGTGACGCGCGATACGGTGACGCACCGGGTGGCGGCGGCTCAACTCGCGGACGGCGCGGCGTGAGCAGGCGGCTGGCCAGCGGCGGGCTGATTGATCGCAGCCGTGTACTTTCGTTCCGGTTTGATGGGAGCGATTATACCGGGCATCCGGGGGATACGCTGGCTTCGGCGCTGATGGCCAATGGTGTGCGGCTGGTGGCACGCAGCTTTAAATATCATCGCCCGCGCGGCATTCTGAGCGCGGGGAGCAGCGAGCCCAATGCGCTTGTTACGTTGCGCGAAGGTGCTCGGGCTGAGCCCAACATTCCGGCGACGACGATTGAGCTTTATGATGGGCTGGTGGCGACAAGCCAGAACCGCTGGCCGAGCCTGAAGTTTGATGCGCTGGCGGTAAACCAACTGTTTGGCCCGATGCTGGTGGCGGGGTTTTACTACAAGACCTTCATGTGGCCGGCCAAGCTTTGGGAAAAACTTTATGAACCAGCGATCCGTCGCGCAGCCGGACTGGGTGCGCTATCTGGGTTGGAAGATCCCGATACCTATGATCAAGCGCATGCCTTCGCCGATCTGCTGGTGGTGGGCGGCGGGCCTGCCGGGTTGATCGCGGCGCTGGGCGCGGCGCGGGTCGGGGTGCGGGTGATCCTGGCCGATGAAGGCGCGCGGATGGGCGGGCAGGCGCTGGCTGAACGCGGCACGATTGATGGGCAGGCGGCGGCGGATTGGGCGGATGGTGTGATGGCTGAACTGGCGGCCATGCCGAATGTGCGCTTGCTCTCGCGCACCACGGTGTTTGGCCGATTTGAGGGCGCGGAATATGGCGCATTAGAACGGGTTTCGGATCATTTGTCGGTGCCTCTGCCGGGGCAGCCGAGGCAGCGTTTGTGGAAAATCACCGCAACCCGCACGATCATGGCGACGGGCGCGACTGAGCGGCCGATTGTGTTTGATGGCAATGACCGGCCAGGAGTGATGCTGGCAGGCGCAGTTTCGGCTTATATCCGCCGTTACAGCGCGGTGCCGGGCGCGCGCGCGGTAGTGGTGATCGCGGCGGATAGCGGCTGGGAAGTGGCGGAGGATTTGCTCGAAGCTGGCACCCAACTGGCAGCGGTGATCGATTTGCGCGGGGCTTTGCCCACGGCGGTGGCGGCGCGATTGCGGGCGAGCGACGCGGCTGTGATTGAGGGCGGCGCGGTGATTGCGGCGCATGGCGGCGCGGCGGTGCGCGGGGTTACGCTGGCGGGAGCGGATGGCACGGTGAGGCGGTTTGCTTGCGATCTGGTTGCAACAGCGGGGGGGTGGAATCCCAATCTGGGGCTGGCCGCGCATCTGGGCGAGCGCCCGGTTTGGGATGAGGCGCTGGCGGCCTATCTCCCTTCGGACGCAGGCGAACTGATCGCGGCGGGCGCAGCGGCTGGACGGTTCGGGCTAGCGAGCGCTTTGGCATCCGGGGCCGAGGCTTTGCGGGCAGCGCTGGGGCACGATGTGGCCTTGCCCGACGCTGTGGATGCGCCACATGGGCAAGCAGCAATCTGGCAGAGCGGGCCGTGCAAGGGCGCGGCGTTTGTTGATTTTCAGCACGATGTGACCGCCAAGGATGTGGCGCTGGCCGCACGGGAGGGGTTTTCCTCGGTCGAGCATGCCAAGCGCTATACCACGCTGGGCATGGCGACCGATCAAGGCCGGGTGGGTCAGGTGAATGGCCATGGCCTGCTGGGCGCGGCGACCGGGCGCAGCATGGCCGAGGTGGGCACGATCCGCCCGCGTCCGCCGGTGACCCCGGTCGCGATTGCAGCGTTTGCGGCGCATCATCGCGGCGCGCATTTCCGCCCCATTCGCCGCACGCCGAGCCACGATTGGGCGGCGGCGCAAGGCGCGGTGTTTATCGACGCGGGCCAATGGAAGCGCGCGCAGTGGTTTCCGTTGCCGGGCGAGACGGAGTGGCGCACCAGCGTCGACCGCGAGGTGAAGGCGGTGCGAGGCG
>JBBRXQ010000443.1:0-2752 GCA_038238515.1 Sphingomonadales bacterium
ATGCCCGAGCCGCACACTTTGTTGACCGTGGTGGCCTGAACCGACATCGGCAGCCCGGCTTTCAGCGCGGCCTGGCGCGCGGGGGCCTGACCCAGACCGGCGGGGAGGACGCAGCCCATGTAAACGCGGTCGACCTGCTCGCCACTGATCCCGGCGCGCTCAACCGCGGCTTTGACCGCAGTGGCCCCCAGATCGGTGGCGGAAACATCGGACAATGCGCCCTGCATCGCGCCCATCGGCGTGCGCGCATACGAGAGGATGACGATCGGATCTGCTGCTGAGAACTGGGCCATGTTGGGGCTTCTTTCTTTGTGGAACGGCGGCGCGAAATCGCGATGTGCAGGGATTAGCCGCGCGGCGCTTCATTTGCAATTCAGACCGTGCGCTAGGGGGCGCTTGTTTTGCGGCTCTGCGCGCTTAAGGATACAGCGCGAGCGATCAGCACAGCAGGAAAGCGACAAGCCATGGACCAAACAGAAATGCGCGCTCTTTTGGAGCGCCAGCGCGCCGCTTTCACCGCCGCGCGGCCAGAGGCGCTGTCTGTGCGCCATGACCGGCTGGACCGGTGCATCGCGATGATGAAGGAGCACGGCGCGGCGTTTGCCAAGGCGATGAGCGAGGATTTTGGCCACCGCAGCCACGAGCAATCGATGATGACCGATATTGCGCCTTCTATTGGCTTGGTGCGCTATTCGAAAAAGACTTTGGCGGGCTGGGCTAAGCCCGAAAAGCGCAAGGTGAACTTCCCGCTCGGCCTGCTCGGCGCGAAGGCCGAAGTGCGCTATGAGCCCAAGGGTGTGATTGGAATTGTTTCGCCGTGGAATTTTCCGGTGGGGCTGACCATGGGGCCGCTGACACAGGCGTTTGCGGCGGGTAATCGCGCGCTGATCAAGCCTTCGGAATTTACCGAGCGCACATCGGAACTGATGGCCGAGCTGTTTCCGCGCTATTTTGCGCAAGAGGAAGTGGCGGTGGTGCTGGGCGGACCAGATGCGGGGCAATTGTTTTGCTCGCTGCCGTTTGACCATCTGGTGTTTACCGGCGCGACATCGGTGGGCCGCCATGTGATGCGCGCAGCGGCGGAGAATCTGGTGCCGCTGACGCTGGAATTGGGCGGGAAATCGCCCACGATTCTGGGCCGCAGCGCCGATATAGCGCGCAGCGCCGAGCGCATCGCGCTGGGCAAGATGATGAACGCGGGGCAGATATGCCTTGCGCCCGATTATATGCTGGTGCCCGAAGATCTGGAGATGAAGGCGATCGAGGCGATATCCGCTGGGGTGAGCGCGATGTATCCCACGATGCTGGCCAATGACGATTATACCTCGGTGATCAATCGCCGCCACCGCGACCGCTTGGAAGGGCTGATCGCCGATGCCACCGACAAAGGCGCGGAGGCGATTGTGGTCAATCCGGGGGCTGAGGATTTTGGCGGGACGAATGGCAACAAGATGCCGCTGACCATCCTGCGCGGGGTAAACGACCAGATGAAGGTGATGCAGGAGGAAATCTTTGGCCCGGTGCTGCCGGTGATGACCTACCGCGCGATTGATGAGGCGATTGGTTATATCAACGCGCACGATCGGCCGCTGGGGCTTTACTATTTCGGCACCGACGCGGGCGAGGAAGAGCGCGTGCTGACGCGCACGATTTCGGGCGGAGTGACGGTGAACGATGTGGTGTTCCACGTTTCAGTGGATGACTTGCCGTTTGGGGGGGTCGGCCCATCGGGCATGGGCAGCTATCACGGGATCGAAGGGTTTCGATCGTTTAGCCATGGGCGCTCGGTTTATCGCCAGCCCAAGATCGATATTGCCGGGATGGCCGGGCTGAAGCCGCCATACGGCAAGGCGACGCAGCGGACGCTGAAGAGCTTGCTTAAGTAGCGCGGTGATGAACAGGCTGGCCGGGCCGGGTGTGAGCGGGCGGGGCCGGTTTGCCCAAAAAGGATGAGGTAATCGGTGCCTTTGCGGCGCACCCTACTTGCGCCGCCGGGGCGCGGGGACTAGGGCGCGGGGCATCCCTGCAACAGGCGAGTCAACCCATTGGTCGATCAACTCCCTTACCTTTCGCAATATCTGCCGATCCTGATCTTTCTGGGTATCGCGCTGGCGCTTTCGTCTGCATTTGTGTTCCTGCCGATGGGCGTGGCCCGGCTGACCGGCACGCACAATCCGAATGCGGAAAAGCTGAGCGAGTATGAGTGCGGGTTTCCGGCGTTTGAAGACCCGCGCAGCCAGTTTGACGTGCGGTTTTATCTGGTGGCGATCCTGTTCATCATTTTTGATCTGGAGGCCGCGTTTCTGTTTCCGTGGGCGGTGAGCCTGAAGGAAACCGGCTGGGCGGGCTGGGCCACGATGATGCTGTTTCTGGCCGAGCTGGTCATCGGCTTTATCTATGCGTGGAAAAAAGGGGCGTTGGACTGGGAATGAGCACTACAGCTACTCCTTCATCGATCATCCCCGCTAGCGCGGCTGATTTGCCCGCTGCACCCAATGCCGCGTTTTTTGACAGCTTGAACGCCGAAGTTTCGGACAAGGGCTTTTTGGTCACTTCGACCGAAGAACTGTTTCAGTGGGCGCGCACTGGTTCACTGTGGTGGATGACGTTTGGCCTTGCTTGTTGCGCGGTCGAGATGATCCACGTGAACATGCCGCGTTATGACATGGAGCGCTTTGGCGCGGCCCCGCGCGCTTCGCCGCGCCAGTATGACGTCATGATCGTGGCGGGCACGCTGTGTAACAAGATGGCC
>JBBRXQ010000444.1:0-2750 GCA_038238515.1 Sphingomonadales bacterium
CAACCCCTGCATCGTCAGCGCTGCGACCATCGTTTCGGCATTGTCGCAGGAAACCCCAAAATGGCGCAGTTTTCCGGCGACCCTCAGGGCAACCAGCGCGTTGCCGATCGCCGGATCGCCAGCAACCGATGGCGGCGGGCTATGCAGCAGAAATGCGTCGACATAGCTCATTTGCAGTCGTTTAAGCGACGCTTCGAGGCTCGGCCCAAAGCTTGCCGGTGCCCAATCCTCGCGCATTTCCGCCGCGCGCCGTGCTGTCACCGCGCTAGCCTGAGCAGCCTCTCGTTGACCCCGAGCCGCCAGTAGCGGCCGCAATATTGGCTTGAATGGGCGCAGTAGCCTCATCTTGGCGGAGAAAGCCTTGCCTGTCTTGGTGATCACAAATGCCGCATCGCGACGCCCTTTTAGCGCCAGCCCGATCTGCGCCTCGCTATCGCCCTGGCCATAAATGTTGGCCGTGTCGATTGAGGTCACTCCCAGCGCGATCGCGCGCGCAATCAGATCACGGCTTGCTGCCAGTGACTGCGGATTGTTGAACGAACCTACACGCGCACAACCGAGGCCTAGCGGCGAAAGCATTGGTTCTGCCGCAGCGGCGGTAAGGAATGCCTTTGGCTCTTTCCCGCAAGACGAAGTTCGGTTCTCTGTGCTGTCGCGCATTGCCATCTCGGGAAAAATCAAGTCCTTTGCCCCCGCCAAGCAGGCTCGCTGGTTACCTTTTGCTGCCAAGGCTGTATTGCCCAAGCATGGCTGGCGATGATGATCATCAGAAGTGGCATAGGACTGCCCGTTGCAAGTCCCTGATACTCGACCAAGCCAATCACGGCGAAGCCAGCAAGGAAGCAAAACATGGCCGCGTACAGTCGCGAATCATGCCTGAATGCCAATGTTCCAGCGCGCCAAACGCCGCCGATCAACAAAAACAGGTAGGCAATTAAACCGCCAAGACCCAATTCCGCCATTGTCGCGAGGTATGTATTATGAGCGTTAGTGGCAACCGTGATGTATGTTTCGTGCTGGCGATAACCCACTCCAAAAAAGGGATGGGTCATAAATGCGTTAAGCGCTTGACCCCAGGCATCAAGACGCCCCGATCCCCCAGAATCCCCGCCGCGCCCAGAGCTTGAAACGAGCATCACCTTTTCAGCAAAAATGGGCGCAAGTAGCGGCAGAACGGGAAGTAAAGCGCCGAGCCCCGCAACATACCAACCGCGATAACGCGAGCCAGAATGGACAAAGCGCACCAACAAATAACAGCAGCCACCAAACACCATGCCGACCAGAGATCCGCGCGCTTGCGCCAGAACTACAACCAATACAGCGACAGCAATGCAAAGATAACGCGATATCCGTTGGTTCCAGCTCAGCGCCATCATCGCTGCGGTAAAAGCGGTCATCCCCCAGTAGTTTGGGCCTGCCCGTGACGATAGTCGGCCAGACAGATACTCGTTAGTGAGTAGAGCCAAGAGCAAGACTATCATGTGCCCGCCAGCGGTCCATTGCAGCATGGTTTGCAAACCGTACTTGGCGGGCTCGACTGCCACCCAGAGCACACTACCCCCCAGTGTAACTGCTAGAATTATTATGTATATTAGAGATTTAGAGTCTGGATTGGCAAAGACACTCGCGATCGTGGCGATAATCAGCGCACCCGAGATGGCACCAATCCATTTGCTGCGCCGGAAGTCAGTCCTGACGAGCATAACCTGCAGCAGCATACATACTGGCATGAGCACATTGATAATGAGATGAGTGACTGACAAAAGAACAGGAGATGCGCGAGACATTTCCTCAGATCCCGCATAGATATTGACGAACTTTGGCCGAAAAACCAGATCTGCCAAAACGAAGCATGTGATCAGTACTGCCTGAGTCTGCGCTGCGAAATGCGATATGCGCAGCGAACCCACGCCACTTTCCGGCGAGTCTAGCAGCGTGCTATTATAGACCGACCTGTCGCTCATGGCGCATGACCGGACATCATGAGGGCTGCGGATCAAGAGCGTGATCAGCTCTCATGAAATTAAGGTATTCTGGCTGTCAGCCTTGCTCGCACGCTTCAGCGAATGTAAATTCCACTTGGCCATCCAAGCCACCACGCGTTGCCCCACAGCGATGCCCGGTAGCTCGATATGGGCATAAGCCCAAGCGGCAATCACCAGCGCCGTAGGCACCGTGAGGGCGGAGAGCACCAAACTTGAAAAGCCGCCGCCAAGCGCGAGCGTCAAGTCCGGCGCGAACAGCAGAATTGCCTTTGCAATGAGACACATGATCGTGAAGTGCATGATGTAAAGGCTATAAGATATGTCACCTAGCTTGACCAAGGTGGGATTGCGCAGGATCGGAGAGACTACCCCCGCGCGGGCGAAAACAAAGATGATGAACGCTGCCATCGCTGCTTCCCACTGGGCCAGCCAGAAGTCGTAGGGATCGACGGTAAGGAAGCAGCGCGTCAGCATCATCAGCACCGCCGCGATCCCTGCTAGCAACTTGAGCGAAACTATGCGGCCGAGCGCCAGGATCGGCCATACTGGCAGTCGGGTCAGGGCAGCACCCAGCATGAAATCAACCAGATAGACGTCGAGATGGTAGTACAAATGCGCTGAACTGCGCATAATGCCGAGCGCAGCCAGCACACTAAACAACGCCACAAAACCCCATAGCCTACGAACCAAAAGCCAGGCGGCTAGGGGTAGGAAAAGTGATGCCAAGATCTCGATGAAAATGGTCCAAACGGGCGGGCTTAGATA
>JBBRXQ010000445.1:0-2744 GCA_038238515.1 Sphingomonadales bacterium
GGTAAGCTCGGCAATGCGCTGTTCTGCGGCGCGCAGGCGATCGGCGAGCGGGGCAACGAGCGCCATAACCTCGGCTTCGCTGAAGCGCGGGGTGAGGTGCTGGGGGCAATTCCAATCGAAGCCTTCGAGCGTGATGATCATCGCGCGTTCGACCCGCGCGCCATAGGCAGCGTCTTGCACCCGCGCGATCAGGTCTGGCTCTTCGGCGGCCTCGACCAGCCGCGCATGGCCGATGAGCTTTAGGCGGCGCTTGTTCGGATAATCGACCATGATGATCGAAACCCGGTCATCGCCCGCAAGATTGCCAACGCTGACATATTGGCGATTGCCGCGAAAATCGGCGAAACCGAGGGTGCGCTCGTCTAGCGATTTGAGAAAGCCGGGCGGGCCGCCGCGATGCTGGACATAGGGCCAGCCGGTTTCGGAGATGGTCGCCATATAAAAGCTATCGCGCGCGGCGATGAAGGCTGTTTCGCTGGGGCCGAGGCGGTCGTTGGCAAGGGCATCGGGCTGATCCAACCTCGCGTAACTCCCGCGTGAACCCATGCGCTCTTGTTGCGATCTGACTGCGCCTGTAAACATCAATTCGGCAAAACGATGCGTCATGGCGGCGGTTTCCTATGAGGGGGCAGGGCTAAGTTTGCGCCAATCTGCTGCGCACCGCAATGATGGCTTGCACTGGCGTTATAAGCGCGGAAAGGGAATGCTCAACCATGGCGTGATTAGCGCCGGTTGAGTAGCAAAGGGCTTGGACATGGCGCAGCACCGCTTTCAAATCGTTGACGTGTTTTGCAAAGGAGCTTTTTCTGGCAATCCAGTGGCGGTAGTGAGCGCGCCGAGCGATCTGGATACGGATGCGATGCAGCAGATTACGCGGTGGTTCAATCTTTCGGAAACCGCGTTTTTGTTGCCGCCAACAGACGCAGCGGCCGATTACCGGGTGCGGATTTTCACGCTCGACCGCGAGATGCCGTTTGCCGGGCACCCTACGCTGGGCACATGCCATGCGTGGCTGCACGATGGCGGACAGCCTAAGGACGCGGGCGTGGCGATCCAGGAATGCGGCGCGGGGCCGGTGCGGGTGCGCCGCAGCGCCGAGGGGCTGGCGTTTGCCGCGCCGCCGCTCATTCGCGGCGGGCCGGTGGAGGAGGAGACGCTGGAGGAAGTCGCAGCGGTTTTGCAGATTGCGCGCGGTGATATCGTGGAGGCGCAATGGGCGGATAATGGGCCGGGCTGGGTCGCGGTGCGGCTCGCCTCTGCCGAAGCGGTGCGCGCGCTCAACCCGGCGCGCTTTCATGACCGGCGAGTGGATATTGGTGTGGTTGGGCTTTATCCGGCGGGCGGGCAGTTTGCCTATGAGGTGCGCGCGCTGTTTAGCGATCCGTTTGGCGCGATTGTTGAAGATCCGGTGACCGGCAGCCTGAACGCTTCGCTCGCCGGGTGGCTGACGGGCGCGGGGCTGGTTCAGCCGCCCTATCTGGCATCGCAGGGCGGCTCTATCGGGCGCGATGGGCTGGTGCGGATCGCCAGCGACGAGGCCGGCGCGCTCTGGATTGGCGGCGATACGGTGACCCGCGCGGCGGGCATGCTGGAGATTTAACCCGACGGATAATGGGCAACTGATGACTGCGCGAAGATGATTGATGAGCGCCGCGCTGATCTGGCAATGGTATGCTTGGGGAAGGCCTTTGGCGCTGCATCGCGGATTCTTTTAGAAAGAATTAGAGGGATTGATACTGAAAATCCTCGTAAGTATTTGGTATAATGACAAACATGTCTCTGCGCGCGTTGCTGTCTGTTGGCCCGAAATTCCCACAGTCCTTGCAAGGTGAGCGTGGATGAGGCAGATTTACAGCGATAATAATTGAGAGGCTAACCTCTCGTCAGGGAGTATTCAATGAGCACCTTTGCAACTGACGCAAGTCGGCGCGCTGCGCGTTTTTCTGGCTCGGCGATTGCCGCGATGGCCATGTCCATTGCGGGCGCTTCGCCTGCTTTGGCGCAGGATGCCGCGGCGGCGCAAGCGGGCGATGTGGCCGAGGCTGTGGCGCAGGGCGAGATCGTGGTGACCGCGCAGCGCCGCGAGCAGAAGCTGCGCGATGTGGGCATTGCGGTGACCGTGGTTAGCGCGAAAGACATCCGCAACCTCAATATCACCAACGCCACCGATGTGGTGCGCGCGATTCCCAACCTGAAGTTCAATGCCTATGGCAGCAGCCAAGTGGTTTATAACATTCGCGGCGTATCGCAGAATGATTATGGCGATCAGCAAGAGCCGCCAGTGGCGGTGTATCAGGACGATAGCTACACCTCGTCGATCACAGCAGCGAGCTTCCCGGTGTTTGATCTGGCGCGCGTTGAGGCATTGCGCGGGCCGCAGGGCACGCTGTTTGGCCGCAATGCTACGGGCGGCGCAGTGCAGTTTATTTCGGCCCAGCCCACCGATAATTACGAGGGTTATCTTTCGGGCACATACGGCAAGTTTAACCAGACGATTATCGAAGGCGCGGTTTCGGGCAAACTGGCGGAGAACCTGAACGCGCGCGTTTCGGGGCAGTATGCGCGCGATGATGGATATATCCAGAACATCACCCCCGGCCAGCCGGATCGCGGCGCAGACAACCATTGGGCGCTGCGCGGCATTTTGGAGTGGAAGCCGAGCAGCGATTTCAAAGCCAAGCTGACTTTGCGTTATACGCAGGCAGACCGCGAACGGCAGGCCGGGCTCTACGCGCTGGCCCCAA
>JBBRXQ010000446.1:0-2723 GCA_038238515.1 Sphingomonadales bacterium
ATGATCTTTGCCAACGATGCCACGGTCAAGGGCGGCACATACTTTCCGATGACCGTGAAAAAGCATCTGCGCGCGCAAGAGATCGCGCAGGATAACCGGCTGCCGTGCATCTATTTGGTTGATAGCGGCGGCGCAAACCTGCCCAATCAGGCCGAAGTTTTCCCGGATCGCGAGCATTTTGGAAGGTTTTTTTATAATCAGGCGCAAATGTCGTCGCGCGGCATTCCGCAGATCGCCAGCGTGATGGGCAGCTGCACCGCGGGCGGGGCGTATGTGCCCGCGATGAGCGATGAGAGCGTGATCGTGCGCGAACAAGGCACGATCTTTCTGGCCGGGCCCCCGCTCGTCAAAGCCGCGACGGGCGAGGAAATAAGCGCGGAGGATCTGGGCGGCGGTGATCTTCATGCGCGCAAATCGGGCGTGGTTGATCATCTGGCCGATAACGACGAGCACGCGCTAACGATTGTGCGCGATATCGTTTCCCACCTCGGCGCGGCGGGCGATGCTGGGATCGCGCGGCGCGAACCGCGCGCGCCGATCTATCCCGCCGACGATCTTTACGCGATTGTGCCGGGTGACGTGCGCGCGCCTTATGATGTGCACGAAGTGATCGCGCGGCTGGTGGATGGCAGCGAATTCCATGAATTCAAGGCGCTTTACGGCACCACGCTGGTCTGCGGCTTCGCTCATATCTGGGGCATGCCGGTGGCGATCCTCGCGAACAACGGCGTGCTCTTCTCCGAAAGCGCGCAGAAGGGCGCGCATTTCATCGAGCTGGCCTGTCAGCGGCGCGTGCCCTTGCTGTTCCTGCAGAATATCTCGGGCTTCATGGTCGGCGGCAAGTATGAAGCGGAAGGCATCGCGAAGCATGGTGCCAAGCTGGTCACGGCGGTGGCGACCGCGCAAGTGCCCAAGTTGACCGTGGTGATCGGCGGCAGCTTTGGCGCGGGCAACTATGGCATGTGCGGCCGCGCCTATTCCCCGCGCTTCCTGTTCACTTGGCCCAACGCGCGGATATCGGTGATGGGCGGCGAACAAGCCGCGTCGGTCTTGGCCACCGTCCACCGCGACGCAGCGACATGGACTGCGGAGGAAGCCGAAGCGTTCAAGGCTCCGATCCGTCAGAAGTATGAGGACGAAGGCAACCCCTATTACGCCACCGCGCGATTGTGGGATGATGGGGTGATTGATCCGGCGCAGACAAGGGATGTTTTGGGATTGGCGCTGGAGGCTTGTCTGGAAGCGCCGGTGGCGGAGGGTGCGCGATTTGGCGTGTTCCGGATGTGAGAAAACTCGCGGCACTGTCCATGCTACCCTTCCTCACCGCGCAGGCACAGCCAAAGCTGCCGCCAGCAAATCCGGTGCCTTATGAGCAACAAGACGTCACCGCTGTGCTTGAACCGATCAACGCGGTGCTTGCGGCATTTGAAACGGGCGATGCGGCGGCAATGCTCGCGCATGTCTACCCCGCTGGGCGCGTGACGGCGACCGAACTGCGCGGCGGCGCGGCGAGCAGCATCCGTTCGCAAAGCTGGGCCGAATTTGCGACGCGCATCACCCCGGCAGCGCCGTTTCAAGAGCATATCTCTGATCCTGCCATCGAGGTTGATGGCGATGCAGCAATGGTGTGGGCACGCTTTGCCGCACGGGTCGGCGGCAAAGTGAGCAATTGCGGATTCGATCATTTTGATCTGGTGCGCGAAAACGGGGTGTGGAAAGTAATGAACCTGACCTTTTCGTCGCGGACCACAGGCTGTGACGCGCCATGATCCAATCCCTGCTCATCGCCAATCGCGGCGAAATTGCCTGCCGCATTATCCGTACCGCGCGGCAAATGGGCATGCGCACGGTGGCGGTTTATTCTGATGCCGATGCCAATGCGCTCCATGTGCGGCAAGCCGATGAGGCGGTGCATATCGGCCCTTCGCCTGCGCGCGAAAGCTATCTGGTGGGCGCGAAAATTATTGCTGCGGCCAAGGCATCGGGCGCTGAGGCGATTCATCCCGGATATGGCTTCCTTTCCGAAAACGCCGATTTTGCGCAGAGTGTGATCGATGCGGGGTTGATCTGGGTTGGGCCAAAGCCTGCTTCGATCCGCGCGATGGGGCTAAAGGATGCGGCCAAGGCGCGGATGATTGCGGCGGGAGTGTCGGTGACACCGGGGTATCTGGGCGAGGACCAATCGCCCGACCGGCTGCAGGCTGAAGCCGATTTGATTGGTTATCCGGTGTTGATCAAGGCTGTCGCGGGCGGCGGCGGTAAAGGCATGCGGCGGGTGGAAGGCGCCGCTGACTTTGTCGAAGCCCTCGCCTCGTGCCAGCGCGAGGCTGCGGCTTCGTTTGGCGATGACCGCGTGCTGATCGAGAAGTATATCCTGAGCCCGCGCCATATCGAGGTTCAGGTGTTTGGCGATGTCCATGGCAATGTGGTGCATCTGTTTGAGCGCGATTGCTCGCTGCAGCGTCGCCACCAGAAGGTGATCGAGGAAGCGCCCGCACCGGGTATGGATGAGGCGACGCGCGCGGCAGTTTGTGGCGCGGCAGTGCGCGCGGCGCAGGCCGTGAATTACGAAGGCGCGGGCACAATCGAGTTCATCGTCGATGCCAGCGAAGGGCTGCGCGCCGACCGGGTGTGGTTCATGGAAATGAACACGCGGCTGCAAGTGGAGCATCCGGTGACTGAGGAGATCACCGGGGTTGATCTGGTCGAATGGCAATTGCGCG
>JBBRXQ010000447.1:0-2717 GCA_038238515.1 Sphingomonadales bacterium
GCATTTCGGGTGTGCCGGTTGCGCTGCTCGACACGATCATCTTTGTGCTTTCCGCGCTTGGCCGCTTTGTGCCATCACTGGCCGAGAAGGCGGAGCTGGCACGGATCGGCCACTATTATGCCACCGAATCAATGCTTGTGCTCGATCCCGCCACGGGGCGCTATGATGCCGCCGCCACGCCGTCGACAGGGTCTGAAACCCTGTTCGATTTTTACGCGCGCTTGATCGAAGGCAAGGCTAGCATCGAACGGGGCGAACACGCAGTGTTTTGATGCCGCTTTACCAATGCGATCACCTCATTCCCATTCGATTGTGCCGGGCGGCTTGCTCGTGTAGTCGTAAACCACACGGTTGATGCCTTTCACCTCGTTGACGATGCGCGTGGCGACGCGGCTGAGGAACGCGGCTTCGAAGGGGTAGATGTCAGCGGTCATGCCATCGGTGCTGGTGACCGCGCGCAGCGCACAGACATTATCGTATGTGCGGAAATCGCCCATGACGCCGACGGTCTTGACCGGGAGCAGCACCGCGAACGCCTGCCAGATCGCATCATAAAGCCCGGCGCTGCGGATCTCTTCGAGATAAATGGCGTCTGCCTTGCGCAGGATATCGCATTTTTCCTGCGTCACTTCGCCAGGGATGCGGATGGCAAGGCCGGGGCCAGGGAACGGATGGCGGCCCACGAAAATATCGGGCAAGCCCAGCTCGCGGCCCAAGACGCGCACTTCATCTTTGAACAGTTCCCGCAAAGGCTCGACCAGTTTCATATTCATCCGATCGGGCAGGCCGCCAACGTTATGATGGCTTTTGATCGTGACCGAAGGCCCGCCGGTGAACGACACACTTTCGATCACATCGGGATAGAGCGTGCCCTGCGCGAGGAAATCAGCGCCACCAACCGCGCGCGCTTCCTCTTCGAACACATCGATGAAGGTCTTGCCGATAAATTTGCGCTTCGCCTCAGGGTCAGTGATGCCCGCCAGCCCGCCAAGAAACAGCGCCGAGACATCTTTGTGCACCAGAGGAATGTTGTACGCTTCGCGAAACAGGCGGACGACTTGCTCGGCCTCGCCCATTCGCATCAGCCCATGATCGACGAAAACGCAAGTCAGCTGTTCGCCAATCGCCTCATGGATCAAGACCGCCGCAACCGCGCTATCCACGCCGCCGGAGAGGCCGCAGATCACGCGGGCAGAGCCGACCTGCGCGCGGATCTCGGCGATCTTGGTCTTGCGGAATTCGGCCATCGTCCAATCGCCCGCGCAGCCGCAAACGTGGCGCACGAAATTGGCGATTAGCTTGCCGCCATCGGGCGTGTGGACCACCTCCGGATGAAACTGGGTGCCATAATAGCGGCGATCTTCATCCGCGATCACCGCAAAGGGCGCGCCATCTGATACCGCGACAATGTGAAAGCCAGGTGCGAACTCTGTCACCTTATCGCCGTGGCTCATCCACACCTGATGGCGCTCGCCCACATCCCATAGTCCATCGAACAGCGCGCAGGGCTCAGTCACAGTGAGGAACGCTCGGCCAAACTCGCCCGATTCGCTCGGCTCAACCCGCCCGCCGAGCTGCTGCGACATCACCTGTTGGCCATAGCAAATCCCGAGAATCGGTAGCCCGCTATCAAACAACACCTGCGGCGCGCGCGGCGAACCATCCTCAGGCACGCTGGCGGGCGAACCCGATAGAATGATACCCTTTGGTGACATCCGCGCAAAAGCAGCTTCGGCTTGGCTGAACGGCGCGATTTCGGAATAAACGCCCGCTTCGCGAACGCGGCGCGCGATCAGCTGGGTTACTTGGCTGCCGAAATCAACGATAAGGATGGATTCTGAAGGCTGAATGTGCATGTCAGGCCGATAAGGGTGCGCTGCGGGCCTGTCTAGTTGATGCTGTGCATAGGCCAAAAAGCAGTTGCGCAGGATGATGAAAAGAGCACGGTTGCGCAAAACGCAATCGCATGCACATCGTTCGCAATTGCGAAATACGCCAAAAAGCGTACCTCCCGTCTTGTTCAAAAAGCTCCTGCGATCCCCACCCTGCCGGCGCCGATGAACTGGGAGAGTGGCCTGAAAGTGCCTCAACAATGGAGCACATCATGCGTAACCTTACTTCGATTATTCTGCCAATTCTTATCGCCGCCAGCATCAGCGGCATGATGTTCACCGCCACGCTCGCTTGAGCGCCGCAGTGAATAGCGAAGATAGCAAAAACGGCTGCCCTACCCGTTAAGGCAGCCGTTTTTGTTTCTTCAGATTGGGCGCTATGCAACATAGTATGTCGCCACTCGCCCCCACTACCCGCTTTGCCCCTAGCCCCAACGGCTCACTGCATATTGGCCATGCCTATGCGGCTATCGTAGCGCATGATCGCGCACAGGCGGATGATGGCACCTTCGTGCTGCGCATCGAAGATATCGATGGACCGCGCAGCAAGCCCGAATTTTCCCAAGAATTTCGCGAAGACCTGGCTTGGCTTGGGCTGTCGTTTCATGAAGTTGCGCCGCAATCTGAGCGGATGACCACCTATCGCAATGCCGCCGATGAGCTGCGCGCGATGGGCCTGCTTTATCCGTGCCGGTGCTCGCGCAGCGAAGTGGCCGATGCGGCCATGCTGCAAGGGCCCGATGGTCCGATTTATCCCGGCACTTGCTTGCGCAATCCTGTGTTGAGCGGGGCCAATCTGGTCTGGCGGCTCGACATGGAGCAGGC
>JBBRXQ010000448.1:0-2711 GCA_038238515.1 Sphingomonadales bacterium
CGCGAGATCGAATTGGGCTTTGCCCAGCTGAGCTATCCGGCATCGATGCATGTGGCCGATCCGCCGGATGCCTAAACGCTAGGACATTTGCACAACGCGCCCTCACCCGATATTCGCATTTCTTGATGAATGGATTCGCCCCGATGCCCCAAACCGAGCCGCTGTTTCACTATCTCGACAATGAGGGTTTCCTCGCCGATCTGGGGGTGCTGGCCAGCAGCATTCAAGCTGATGCGTGGCAGCCGGACTTTGTGATCGGCATTGGCCGAGGCGGTTTGGTGCCAGCGGTGTACCTCTCGCACAAGCTCGACCTGCCGATGCTGTCGATCGACCATTCGTCGAAGGTCGATGATTTTGCCGATGAGCTGCTGGCCAAAGTCGCCAAAAAGAGCGCGGCTGGCACGCGGCTGTTGTTTGTGGATGACATCAACGACAGCGGCGGGACGATTGAATATATCCGGCAATTGCTGGTGCGGCACGGCTGCAAGATCGAGCATCTGCGCTTTGCCGTGGTGATCAACAACACCAGCTCAAAAGCAGTGGTCGATTATTGGGCGCAGATCATTGATCGCACGCAGGACAAGCGCTGGTTCGTGTTCCCATGGGAGGCCGTGGGCGCGGCGAGCACGATCCGCGAAGAAGCGCTGTCAGTGCCCGAGCGGCTGGCCTGACGCGCCGCCCGCGATAACCGCTAGCATCAACGCTTGCAGCCGCGCCGGATCGATGGCGCGCACAATCGCGGCGCGCTGTTCGCCCGCGCCCGGCTGGTAGCCCGCGCGCCATGTGAGCAGATCGCCGTAGCCCGCGCTAAATTGCGTGTTGCAATCGGCAAACAGCGTTTCCTGCTGCGTGACCAGCGAGCGATCAAGCCAGATAGCGGCCGCAGTTTCGTCCCATAGCGGAAAGCCCGGCTCCATCGCTGCGATGAATTTGGCGAGTGGCGAGCGGGCGGCGGCAGCGAGCCGATCCCGCAGCGCTGGAGTAAGTTCGGTCGCGGTCGATGGATCAATCGGGACAATTGTCAGCTTGTGCCAAACGCTGCGCAGCACGATGCTGGCGGCTTCAGGATCGAACCGGAAGTTAAACTCGCGGCGCGGCGAATTGGCATATTCGCGCGCGAACTCGGCGGCGGATCGGCTGGTAAGCGCCTGCTGCGGGTTTAGACTGCCGCCCATGATCACCACCTCGCCAACCAGCCCGGCGAACGCCGGATCGAGCCGCTGCGCCAGCGCGAGATTGGTGAGCGGCCCGGCGGCGATAATGGTGATCTGGCCGGGATACTGGCGGACCATGCGGATCATGAAATTGGCGGCGATTTCGGGCGATGCATGGCCCGCCGCGTTTCCTCCGGGCAAATTGACCGGATCGTTGGGCCCGAAATAGGGCGGCGTGCTTTGCTGCGTGGGCTCGGCCCATTGCTTCATCCACGCGCCCTTCCATGTGAGCTTGCCATAAAGCGCCTCCCAGCGATCGGTGAGCGCTTCGGAATTGACCAGCGGAAAGGTTGCGCCTTGCACCACCGGAATGCGCGCATGGCCCGTTAATTCAAGCCCGCGCAGCGCCAGCGCGGTGGCGCGATTGGCCCAGACATTGCCCGAAACGGTGGTGAGGCCCACGACATCTACATCAGGCGATTCGAGCAGCATCAGGTGCATCAGCGCAAAGCCTTCATCATCGATGATGACTTTGCGCGGGGCGTCTTTGGCCAGCGCCGGGCTTAGGCAGAGCAGGAGCACGAGCAGCAAGGCAAACGCTCGCTTCATGAGGCCGCGACATAGGCGTCGAGCGCGGCGAGGTGCGCAGTGATGGCGGCGGCGGGCAGGAATGATCCGGTGAAGCTGTTGCGCGCCAGCACGGCGAGATGCGCCTTGCCCAGCGCGCGGCCATTGGCCACGGCGCGGAAATTTTCGGCGATGTAGCCGCCGAAATAGGCCGGGTCGTCCGAATTGACCGTGGCGCGCAAGCCCAGTTCGAGCATGCGGTCGATGGGGTGGTTTCCGAGATGATCGACCACGCACAGCTTTACATTGGAGAGTGGGCAGACGGTGAGCGTGGTGCCCTCGCGGACCAGCCGCGCCACTAGCTCACCATCCTCGAGCGCGCGGTTGCCATGATCCAGCCGGTGAACGTTCAGCACGTCGAGCGCTTGCCAGACATAGGCGGGCGGACCTTCTTCGCCGGCATGCGCGGTGAGGCGCAGGCCCTGCTGCGCGGCGGCGGCGAAAACGCGGGCAAACTTTTCGGGGGGATGGCCAAGTTCGGACGAATCGAGCCCGACCGCCTCGATCTGGCTCAGCCACGGCGCGGCCATCGCCAGCGTTTCAAACGCGTCTTCCTCGCTGAGGTGGCGCAGGAAGCTCATGATGAGAGCGCTGGTCAGCCCATGTTGCGCCCGCGCTTCGGCCATCGCGGAGAGCAAGCCTTCGATCACGAAGGCAAACGGAATGCCGCGCGCGGTGTGCGTTTGCGGATCGAACATGATCTCGGCATGGACCACGCCATCGGCGGCGGCGCGGGCGAAATAGGCAGCGGCAAGATCATGGAAATCTTCGCGGGTGCGCAGCACATCGGCGCCCGCATAATAGATGTCGAGGAAATCCTGGAGATTGCCAAAGGCATAGGCCGCGCGGACTTCCTCGACCGAAGCGTAGGGAATGGTGACGCCGTTGCGCTGAGCGAAAGCGAACATCTGCTCTGGCTCAAGGCTGCCC